>DAIRFH010000119.1:0-3919 GCA_036795145.1 Methylocystis sp.
GGCGTGTATTGGCGATGGCGATGATCCTCGGCAATAACAGGAATTTCGTCATCGTCATGCTTCTCAGGAGAGCTAAGGCCCAGCGCGCAGACGCATACGATCAATCCCTGCGCGAGGCCAAAATATAAGAATGCGTCCTGATATCCATTTTGCTTGATGATTATTGAAATCGGAATGATCGTTGCGGCTGAGCCCATGCCGAAGCCAGCGGCAGTGAGGCCGGCGGCTAGGCCGCGATGATCGGGAAACCATTTTAGGGCATTGCCGACACAAGTACCGTATACTGCGCCAGCGCCAATACCGCCGATGGCTTGCGCCAGATACAGTATTGGTAGACTGGCGAGGCGCGCGTTCATCACCCAGGCGGCGCCCACGAGCAATCCGCCAAAGACAACCAGGGGCTTGGGTCCAAATAAATCCTCAAAATAACCTTCAATGGGAACGAGCCAGGTTTCTGCAAGTATAAAGATTGTGAATGCAATCTGGATCTCCGATCGATCCCAGCCAAACCGCTCCTGCAGTGGATTGACAAATAGTGTCCAGCTATATTGCAGGTTAGCGACCATTGTCATACACAGCACGCCGATAAGGAGTTGCAGCCACCTGTGGGATTTATGTAGTGCTGCGGCCTTTGACTGATCTCTCTTGGCTGTCATCCTGCGCCTTCACTTCTTAAATAATTTTTTCTTTAGTTCGAATTAGTCTTTTACGTTGTTATTTCGCAAGCTTAATTTGACTAGAGAATTGACGGCCTGTATCTGCGTAGCTGCGTGCAGGAATGCCTTTAATTAGTGCGTCATTGAGATAAAGAAAAGGTATTTGTCGATGAAGATATGCGTGATCGGCGCCGGCGCGATTGGGGGTCTGCTCGCAGTCAAGCTCTCAGCCATCGGGGAGGACGTTAGCGTCGTTGCCCGCGGCACTCATCTAGAAGTTATTCAAGAAAAAGGCCTCACATTAATCGAGGAGGATAAGGAAATCGTCGCCCGGGTTAAAGCAAGCGACAGAATTTCTGATCTCGGAAAACAAGATTTAATCATTTTAGGCATGAAGGCCCATCAAGTCGCGGCGGTCGTTCGTGATTTGCCGTCAATTATGGGCCCACAAACAATCGTTTTAACGGCTCAAAACGGAATTCCCTGGTGGTATTTTTATAAACATGGCGGCGCTCATGAGGGCGTGCGTCTCCAGAGCGTTGATCCCGGCGGCGTCATAGCGGACAACCTGTCAGTGGATCGCGTTATTGCGAGTGTGGTGTATCCGGCAGCGGAAATTGAACGCCCCGGCGTTATTCGATTTATTGAAGGAAAGCGTTTTTCACTTGCTGAACTCGATGGCTCAAAGACGGCTCGCATTCTAAAAATTTCAGAAACATTCACGCGCGCCGGCTTCAAGGCTCCGGTGATCAGTGACGTTCGCGCTGAGATTTGGACGAAGCTATGGGGCAATCTCAGCTTCAATCCAATCAGCGCGCTGACGCATGCAACATTAGAAGAAATATGCGCCTTCCCGCCGACGCGCGCATTGGCTGCAGATATGATGCGCGAGGCTCAGGCTATTGGCGAAGCTTTAGGCGTTCGCTTTCTTGTCTCATTGGAAAAGCGTATAGCCGGCGCCGAGGCAGTAGGGGCTCACAAGACCTCAATGCTCCAAGATATTGAAAGCGGTAGGGCCATAGAAGCGGAGGCCTTAATAGGCTCCGTCATTGAACTCGGCGCTGTTGTTGGTGTTTCCACGCCGCATTTGAATGCTATCTACGCGGCTGTTGTGTTGCTTTCCCAGACGCTGTCAAAGAACAAAGGCCGCCTTGTTATTACGCCTGCATAATTAATGAATCTAAGGGAGTGCATATATGACCTCAGAGCCCAGCTTTACGAGCCTATTAGCGTCAGCGCGCGGCAGTGCTGTTGCTATATCTGCGCCCGAGATCAGGCCTCTGAGCTATGACGGACTGAGAGAGCTCATTAAGAAAACGGTCAAGGCGCTGAATGGTTTTGGCATTGGTCGCAATGACCGCGTCGCAATTGTGTTGCCGAATGGTCCAGAAATGGCGGCCGCTTTTGTCGCAGTCGCCTCGGGCTCTACCGCCGCGCCCTTGAACCCCTCCTACCGTGCTGATGAGTTCGAATTTTATTTGAGTGATTTAGGCGCCAAGGCGCTCGTTGTTGAAGAAGGCAGCGCATCAGCTGCAATTGACGTTGCAAAGAAGCTCGGGATTGCTGTTCTCACGCTCACACCGACCCAGGAGGAGGGCGCCGGCGCCTTTAATCTGTCTGGCGACACTCAAGGGAACCCAGAACGCCCAGGATTTGCGGAGCCCTCCGACATAGCGCTGATCCTGCATACGTCTGGGACAACGTCGCGCCCAAAAATTGTTCCGCTGTCACAGAAAAATGTCGCGACGTCGGCTGATAATATTGCAAAGACACTGGAGTTTTCAGAGACGGATCGCGGCTTAAATGTCATGCCGCTTTTTCACATTCATGGGCTCATTGCGGGCCTGCTGGCGCCATTGTCGCGCGGTGGGTCCGTCTATTGCACTCCAGGATTTAACGCTTTGAAGTTTTTTGCTTGGATGGATGCTGCTGAGCCGACTTGGTATACAGCCGTGCCAACAATGCATCAGGCTATTCTTACGCGCGCGAGTAACAATAAGGAGATTATTTCACGTCACCCCCTGCGCTTTATTCGCTCTTCATCTTCTTCGCTGCCGCCCCAAGTCATAGCCGAGCTGGAAGCGACGTTTAATGCTCCTGTCATCGAAGCTTACGGCATGACTGAGGCGTCGCATCAGATGGCCTCCAACCCGTTGCGCGGCGTGAGGAAGCCCGGGTCAGTTGGCGTCGCGGCAGGGCCAGAAGTCGCCATCATGGACGAGCAAGGGGAGCTCATGAAGCCAGGAGAGATTGGCGAAATAGTTATCAAAGGCGCAAACGTAACGGCTGGATATGAGAATAATTCGAAAGCAAACGAAGAGAGCTTTGTGGGTGGGTGGTTTCGTACAGGCGACCAGGGCGTCATCGACAAAGATGGCTACGTTACGCTCACGGGGCGCCTGAAAGAGATTATTAATCGGGGAGGAGAAAAAATATCACCCCGCGAAGTCGACGAAGTATTAATGGATCATCCTGCCGTGTTGCAGGTCGTGACCTTCGCCGTGCCGCATGAGAAGCTTGGGGAGGATGTCGCAGCCGCCGTCGTCCTGCGTGAAGGCATGGTTGCAACGGAACAAGAATTACGGACGTTTCTATCGAATAAACTCGCAGCGTTTAAGACGCCGCGAAAGATCCTTTTCCTGACAGAAATACCTAAGGGCGCAACAGGAAAGCTTCAACGTATCGGATTGGCGCAAAAATTAGGTCTATCTTGATTTGATGCTTATTTACATCTCCTTGTATATTGTGTCCTGCAATTGTCTAACTCTAACAGGGCAGCAAACACCAACGTAAGATGTGCATTGCAGAGATATTATTTCGGTAAACTTATATTAATGTCGTAAGAAGTTAACAGGATACCAGATTAATTTAGCTAACGCTAAAGTTGAAGCCTGGAACGAGTCGCTTAACAACATAGTCAAGGATAAGCCCGAGTAGATTTTGAAAAGCTTTGTCACAGCCCACCTGAACTACGTCAGGCCTATACGCGGCCCGTCATGGAGGAGATGGCTGTTACTACTGAAGAAATCAGAATTTCTTGGTCAAATCCATCTTGAAGAGCTTGAAATGATCCAAGATAGATTGAGTATTCGACCAAGGAAGCGACTAGGATTTAAAACACCAAACGAAGTCTTTCAGGCTTCATTCAAATCTGTCGCGCTTCGAGGTTGAATCCAGGATATTTAAATTTTCGTCTTGAATACAGTAATCACAGTTTTAATCGGCTAACTGAACAACAAGTGAGCCTGAGAACTTGTGAGCGA
>DAIRFH010000120.1:0-3888 GCA_036795145.1 Methylocystis sp.
CTTACGCCACGAGGATGCTACAAAAAATCGGATGCGCTGCATCGTGCCTTAAAAACAGCAGCGCTCGATCCTCCTCAGCTGATTGCCAGGTAATATAAATTATCGCTAGCGACAGAAAGATGCGCGCCATCCATGAGTGACGAAGATCATCACCTAGCGACCGGTTCGATTGGTGCGATCGAGTCATTCGTGATGGCGATTGGGGGCACAGCCCCTGCCTTTAGTATTGCCGTTGCCTCTGCCGCAATTATTGGCGATGTGGGCACGCTCTCCATCGCCAGCATTATTTATTGCGGCATCATTATGTTTGGGTTGGTAATTGCCTTTTCTAATTTGAATAAAGTTAACCCAAACGCTGGCGCATCCTATACCTGGGTCAGCACTATATTTTCACCATTTCTTGGTTTTGTCGCAGGATGGAGCATGTTGCTCTCCTCGGCTATTTTTATGGTTGCGGCCACAGTGCCTGCCGCCACCTCTACTTTAATGATCTTCGCGAGTGATTACGCCAATGATACCTTCGCTGTAACGTTTGTTGGGGCCTTTTGGTTATCTCTCATCACATTTGTTGTTATAAAAGGAACAAAGTTTGCCTATCTCTTGCAGCTTATTATGTTGATTGCTGAGATCATTATTATTACAGTTATCGTCATAGCCTCATTAACAATATTTTTTAATCAGCCTATGCATACGCCTGAGTTGGGCTGGCTGTCGCCATTTTCATTTTCTTTAAAGTCATTTGCCTCAAGCGCAACAACAGCGCTATTTTTCTATTGGGGCTGGGACGTCACCATGTCGCTTGGAGAAGAAACAAGAAAGGGAAAAGCTGAAATCGGCGCTCTTTATTCTATTACGGGTCTTATCTTATTCTTCTCATTGATGATCTTTGTTGTATTAATTACACTAACAGACGAAGAGATCTTTAGGTCTAATAGCAATATTCTCTTTGCGCTTGCTGAAAAAATATTTCCCTCTCCATGGAGCTATATTGCAATTATATGCACCATGTTGAGCACAATTGGCACAATTGAAGGCCAAATCTTACAGTTTAGCAGATGCGTCTTTGCGATGTCTCGCGACAATATTCTACCTCATTATTTGTCTGTCATCCATAATAAATGGCAAACGCCCTGGGCGGCAACGCTTGTGATGTGGGCGCTGGGCATAATCTTTCTTTTCTGCTCGTCTTTCTTGCCGTCCGTCAACGCCATATTAAAAGCGTCCATTTCAGCCATCGGACTACAAATTTGCCTCTATATGAGTATGACGGCGATTGCGAGCGCCTGGCATTATCGACACAAGATTTATAAAAATATGTCTTCAGCCGTCTATTATGTCTTATGGCCGCTTTTTGGGGCCCTCTCTATGATCGCTATTGGCGTCGTCAGCCTGCTCTCTACGGACCTCAACGCCACACTCCTTGGATTAGGCGGCATTGCAATCGGCGTCATGATTTATGTGGTGAGAAATCGCCTCTCTTTATCGAGTTCATAAAGATTGCATCAGTGTTCACGCACCGGTTCTTGTATAGCGGGTTTTGCCAAAAATGAGCGCAGCGTAATAATTGATCAGGCTTTTTTTAAAATGGCTCTATCGTGCTTCCTGGACCAAGCGCGCGTTGCATAATGACGCTATCTGTCCAACGGCCGTATTTATACCCAATGCCTTTTAAATAACCCGCCTGCTCAAAATTAAATAATTCATGCAATTTTATTGAGGCTGTATTGGTTGAATCAATATAGCCAATCATTTGGCGGTATCCTTCAGCAGCACAGGAATCGATAAGCTGTGGCAATAGGCGCCTGCCAACCCCAAGGTGTAAATAGTTCTGATGCACATAAATTGAATGCTTTACAACATACCGATAGGCCGGGCGCTTACGGAATGGAACAGCGTAAGCATATCCAATAATGGTATCATTACACTCCGCCACCAGATGCGGCAGCTTGTGTTTTTGCATATTCTTTCTGCGTCTTTTTATGTCCTCAATTTGAGGAATATTAATATCTGTTAAATGGTCGGGCTCAACGCCTTTTCGAATATGCTGAATATAAATAGTCAGCATCGCATTGACGTCTTCATCCCTTGAGAATCTAACTTTGATGTCGTTCAAGACGGAAGGATATGAATTTTCAACGCCACCCAATGTCATATGCCTTATTCTTTCACGACATAGGTAAAAAACGTTACATGCCCAGATGGACTGATCTCTCTGTAGACGCCCTGTATCTCTGACTCAAATCCAGGAAACAGATTTGCGCTTTTTTCAAATGTAAGAAGATAGTCAATCATTGGGCGTGACCGCTGACACAAGCGCTCACCTGGAACAATTGTTGCAATTCCTGGCGGATAAACGACAAACAAGGTCGTCGCAATACGACCCTCAATCTCGCTGATGGGAAGATAGTCGACATTATTTCGCACGAGGTGGCGGGAGGCCTCTCGCGGCGTCATCACCATTTCGGGCAAATTATCACGACTAAATTGCGCTTTTTGCAGGCTGCTTACGGATGCGTTACGGAAAAAGGCGTGCATGTCATGGCAGAGATCCCTTAAGCGCACGCCCTTGTAACGCGATGCGCGTTTGGCCGTAAATTCTGGCATGACCGTATCGAGTAAAGCGTTCTCATCATGTAGCCTTTTAAAGGCGACAAGTGATGAGACCAATGTGCCTGCTTTGCTTGATTCAACGCCTGGCGTTAACAGAAACAGTAGCGAGTTAAGATCGTTTTTCTCAGGAACAACGCGATTTTCACGTAAATATTGCGCAACGATTGGCGCTGGGATGCCATGATCCTCATAATCGCCTGTTTTGCGATTAAATCCAGGCGTTAAGAGCGTTAATTTGGCAGGGTCCGTGATCGCAAAGCTATTTTCTGTGACATTGAACCCATGCCATGACGCGCCTGGGCTTAACTCCCAGAATTCAGGATATCGCGCCAAGAGATCTGTTGACACATTTTCCCAAGGGACGTTGTGAATACCCGCACTATTGGCCGTATCTGGCAATGAAACGCGATCTGGCACAAAAGGATCGAAGAACCATTGTTTCGCGCGATCAATCTCTTTTTCTTCAAACTCTCTACGAACAGCGCGTAGTTTTTTACGCAGCTCAATTCCTAAACGAATGGTGTCATCCCATAACACTTCGCCAGATCGTCCCTTCATCATCTGTGCGCCAACATCTAATGAAGCAAAAAGAGGATAGAAGGGAGAGGTCGAAGCGTGCTGCATAAAACCTTCATTGAACCTTTTATGTTCAACGCGTCTTCTTTGACCTTTTATATGACGATCTTTCACATGAATTTGCGACGCCTGAGAAAAACTCGCCAATTGTTTATGCGTAGATTGCGTTGCAATAATTCCTGGCGAGTTTTCAGATAAATTGGTCAAACCCATCGCAAATCTACGCGCATAGATGGGATGAAATTTCATAAAGCCCGCCCAGGCCTCATCAAAAAGAATATAGTCACATAAATGACCAATCTTCTTAATGATCCATTCTGCGTCATAGATGGTGCCATCATAGGTGCATTGTTCAATGACCGCCACGCGGAAGGGGCGCTCTTTTTTCCAGGCTTCGGGATCTTTAACCAGAGGATTATTGCGAATTTTTTCTCTTAAGGCGGTTTCATCGAAGTCAGCGGAATTCATTGGCCCGATGAGACCATATGAATTTCTGTCAGTAGAGACGAATATTGGCGTGCCGCCGCCAAGAAGCAGCGCGCCATGATGCGCCGCCTTATGATTATTTCGGTCAAATAAGACAATATCATCCTCTGCGATCAGATTGGTGAGAGCGATCTTATTGGATGAGGATGTGCCGTTGAGAACAAAATATGTTTTCTCAGCGCCAAATATTTCAGCGGCTTCTTTTTGAGCTTTTAA
>DAIRFH010000035.1:0-20533 GCA_036795145.1 Methylocystis sp.
TTAACTATCAGTATTTAGCAACAATTGGCTCGCCCACGAATGGGTTGAAGTGCCAATTCAAGCCAACGCGAACCGTGTTGAACTGCATTTGTGACGTACGGCTTGCGCCAAAACCATAAATCGGATTTGACGTATAGGTGCTGTAAACTCCCTGCCGAACTGAACCAAGGTCAGTGTAAAGATATTCAACCTTAGCTGACCATGCGGGGAAGGTGAGCGGCGACCATTCCACACCACCACCAGCAGTCCAACCAACTTGCGTATTTCCAAAGGTTGATACGCCACTTGCGCCATTGCCAACTGGATTGGTGACTAAGAAAGAGGTACTGGTAGTGTTGTTGACATAACCATAAGCAAAGCCGCCCGTGCCATAGACAAGAAAATTTGAGTAGCCTGGCATGGTCAGGCCAATTCGGCCGCGCGCCGTGCCGAACCAGTCGTAGCCCAAATATGAGCGTCCCGTGACAATTGCGTTCCCAGTCTGTGCGCCTCCGGTCCAGTAGCCACTACCATTGACGTCGGAAGCTTGAATATCAGCCTCGGCTCCAAGGACAAGATAGGGGTTCCACTGATAATTATAGCCGACCTGACCACCACCCAACACGCCTGATGGAATTGCCGCCACACCGGACCCCCACTGGGCCACATTTACTTGCGGAGCTGAAAGCGATCCCCAATTGGAGTTATTACCGCTGAAGCCGTAGCCGACGTTGATACCGCCGTAGAGACCGCCCCAATTATAGGCTGAAGGAGCTGCAACAGGCGGAGCCTTGTGGGTCGGCAGGTCGGCAGCCAGAGCAGCGCCGGAAATCAGAGCTAGCGCGAGGCCAGCGGCAGCAGGAAATTTGTTCATCTTGAAGCCCTCTTGTGTTTAACGTTTTTTTCGTTGCGGTCGCCATCATCCTCTGTTAGCGCCAGAAACTCTAACGCCTCAAGAACAACAGCTCCACCGTCACATAAGAGTTAGATCCTGCGCTTTGACACGGTCAATAAAAAATCGGCGTTAAAGCCCTTGTCGTGATGCGTTTCAGCGCACGCGTGACAGTTTGGCAACAGTTTTGACGCTGTAACCTTAGTTTTCGCCGCGATCGCGCCGCAACCGTTCCCAATAGTCCAGACGTTTGGCGATTTCGCGCTCAAAGCCGCGTTCGACAGGCTGATAAATCTTTTGACGCTCAAGTGCCTCAGGCCAATAATTTTGCCCAGAAAAGGCGTCCGGGGCGTCATGATCATATTGATAATTTACGCCATAGCCCGCTTCACGCATCAACGCTGTCGGCGCGTTGAGAATTGTTTGCGGCGGCGAAAGCGAGCCTTTTTCCTGCGCCAATCGGCGCGCGGCTTTGTAGGCGACATAGGCAGCGTTCGATTTTGGCGCGGTCGCGACATAGATCACCGCCTGCGCGAGCGCGAGCTCGCCTTCTGGACTGCCAAGGAAATCATAAGCCTCCTTGGCGGCATTGGCGACAACAAGCGCCTGAGGATCAGCCAGCCCAATATCTTCAACCGCCATGCGCACGATACGTCGCGCCAAGAAAAGCGGATCCTCGCCAGCATCCAGCATGCGCGCGAGATAATAAAGCGCCGCGTCAGGATCAGATCCACGCACGCATTTATGCAAGGCGCTAATTAAATTGTAATGACCTTCTTGCGCCTTGTCATAAATTGGCGCGCGCCGTTGAACGACCATCGCTAATCCAGCGGGGTCAAAGATTTCTCCCGCGCGCGCCGCGCGCCAGATTTCTTCTGACAGCGTCAATGCTGCGCGGCCATCGCCATCAGCCATTGCGATTAAGGCTGTGCGCGCCGCGTCATCCAAAGGTAACGGCTTATTCTCCACTTCCTCCGCTCGCAGCAGTAATTTTTCAATTGCTACGGGCTCAAGAGATTTAAAAATCATAACGCGCGCACGCGACAGCAAAGCGGCGTTGAGTTCAAAAGAAGGGTTTTCAGTTGTTGCGCCAATCAAGGTTATTGTCCCGTCTTCCATGACGGGAAGAAAGGAATCTTGCTGCGCGCGGTTGAAGCGATGTATCTCATCGACAAATAGAAGCGTGCTTTTTCCGGCAAGCCGCTGCGCGCGCGCTGTCTCAAAAGTTTTTTTTAATTCTGAAACGCCAGAAAAAATTGCTGAAATCTGGACAAAGGCAAGCTTTGTATCACGCGCCAGCAATCGCGCGACTGTAGTCTTGCCTGTTCCAGGCGGTCCCCAGAAGATCAAAGATCCCAGAGAGCCCGCTGTAATCAAGCGAGACAGCGCGCCATTCGGTCCAAGGAGATGTTCCTGACCGGCAACCTCGTTCAGCTGTTGCGGGCGCAGACGATCCGCGAGTGGACGCATCGCCTTAGTTTCTAAATTTGCCGACTGGAAAAGATCCGACATAAGCTTTCAGTTAAAGTATTGAAGCTGGCTAAGCACGCTTCATGGCTTTAGCTGATATCAATTATTTTTGCGCTATGATGAATGACCTCGACTTTGTCGCCAAGACTTTTCCCCATTAGTGCCTGCCCGAGAGGGGCAACATATGGAATGAGACCTTGTGCGGGATCACCTTCATCTTCTCCAACAAGTTTGAATGATCGTTTTTCACCATCATCCAGTTGGACGACCACACGATGTCCAAATCTCACATGTGCGTGATCAGAAATCGTTGAAATCAATTCAGCGCTGGCGCGGCGCGCCAGCCAATAGCGTAAATCACGTTGCAAAACAGCAAGCGCATGTTGATCGTCTTTCGCTGTGGCGCGTTCAATATCGCTATGCAAATGCGAAAGATGGGATTCAATCTGCTGAAGACCTTCAGGCGTTACGAGATTACGATGTTCGCTGATTGGCCGATCAGGTAAATCTTCGCGTGGATTATTGTCATCCTGCTCTTTGGTGAAAGCCGAGCTCATATTTGTCGATCCTTAAATTACCAGAAAATCCGCGTAAAAAAACAATCGGCCCAATTGGGGCCGTTGCGACTATTAGAACCGAGACGCACGCCATTGTCGAGGATAACAGGCGGCTTGCGACAATTCGCTCAAAGTTAGGTTTTATTTTTGCGGCATTGCAACCACCACGCGACCGCGGATCGCGCCGGCGACAATGGTTTTGGCGCGTTCAAGCGCCTGATCAAAAGGAATAACTTCCGTCAATGCGTCAATCAAATTGGGATCAAGATCCCGCGCGATACGCAACCAGGCTTCACGCCGTAACGCAAGACGCGGTCTAACGCTCTCAACTCCCAAAAGGGCGACGCCACGCAAAATGAAGGGGGCAACAGACATTGGCGCTTCCATCCCGCCGACATTGCCACAAGCAGCGATGGCGCCATCGGCCTGTGTTTGAGCCAGAAGATTTGCAAGCGTCTGACCGCCGACGGTGTCAATTCCGGCAGCGAAGCGTTGAGGTTGCAGGGCTTTGCCAGGACTTGTTAGCGAATCACGCATTAGAATATTTTCAGCTCCGATTTTGCGCAGATAGTCCTCCTCGCTGGCGCGTCCCGTCACCGCGGTGACGCGCCAACCGGCGTGGGCCATCAGAGCGACGGCAAAAGAGCCAACGCCGCCGGCCGCCCCCGTCACTACCGCAGGACCATCGGCCGGCGAGAGGCCATGTTTTTCGATTGCAAGCAGGCAAAGCATTGCAGTCAAACCGGCTGTGCCGACAGCCATAGCCCGTTGAGGGGTAAGATGCGGGGGCAATTTGACGAGCCATTCGGGGCTAAGTCTGGCTCTTTCAGCAAAACCGCCATAATGCGCTTCCCCCAGACCGCAGCCCGTGGCGACGACAAGATCTCCTGACGCAAAATCTTTATGGGACGAATGGCGCACCCTGCCAGCTAGATCTACGCCGGGAACCATTGGAAAACGTCGGACAACGGGGCGCAACCCTGTGATAGCGAGCCCATCTTTGAAATTGATCGCCGAATGGGTGACCTCAAGATCGATCTCGCCATCCATTAAATCTTGCTCACGCATATCGACATAAGCCGCCCGAACGCCCCCCACAGCGTCCTGATCGATGCGGATCGCCCTAAATACGGATGTCGTATCTGTAAGAGAAGTCATGTCGGCGAGAGGTTGGGTCGAGCAGAGCGCCCGCGCCTGTTAAAAACATGAGACGCAAGCCATGGCAAGATCACAGCGGATCTTATTCATCTGATATTAAAATAAATTCTTAAATTAATAGGCTAAGCCGCATGAGGAAAATCATGGACTGGCTCCACGATTTTCCTCTTCAAGACCAGCAGAAGCTGCGTAGGCGTCACTTGATTTGACCCTAGCAGCGCGCCGAGATCAGCTTTCTTCATCAGTTTCGATATCGCCGTCGATCAGACCGGACACATCGTCATCTTCAGTTTCGTCTTCTTCGAGGAAGGTGTCGTCTGCGTCATCGTCGATTTCAACGTCATCGTCGACGTCAATCGTCTCGACGGCGTTTTCCTCCGCCTCAACTTCATCGAGAGAAACAGTATCTACGGCGTCCTTCTCGATCTCATTTTCTTCCTCATCCTCCTCCCTGCTCGCGGCGCGCGCGAGGGCGGCGACTTGGAAGATCGCCCCACATTTTGGGCAGATAATTGGATCTTTATTGAGATCGTAGAATTTCGCCGCGCATGATTGACATTGGCGCTTCGCGCCGAGTTCTGATTTGGCCACGGTTCTTTGATCCTTGGAAAACAGCTGCGTGGAAATGCCCGCCTGATTGACACACGGCTGGGCGCTTCGGTTAGTTGGCTCTAGCGCTGCTGTCAAATGGATTAATGCGACATCGCCGCCAGGCGTTATAGACAGGGCATTGCCAAGTTCGAAAGGGATTGGCATAGGAACGTGTCAGGCGGGTGTAGCTCAATGGTAGAGCAGCAGCCTTCCAAGCTGAATACGAGGGTTCGATTCCCTTCACCCGCTCCAAGTTTCCGCCCTGTCATGCCCCCCCCGGTGGCTTTTGTCTCGTCGTTCTCGAGAAGGCCTCGTTCAGCAAGGCGCCAAGAGCGCCATCGGCCTGCGCAGTGGCGCTGTAAGGCTTTTTGGCTGTCGGCGCGGCAACGCGCGTCATAACGGGTTTTTTCCCCTCAGAAGGCGGCGTGTCGTCTAATCGCATGGACAGAGAAATTCTTTTGCGCGGCGCATCAATCTCCATGACCTTCACGCGGACAATATCGCCTGGCTTGACGACGCTGCGGGGGTCTTTAACAAAATTCTTTGACAGCGCTGAAATATGAACAAGTCCATCTTGATGCACGCCGATATCCACAAAGGCTCCGAAAGCGGCGACATTGGTGACGACCCCTTCGAGAGTCATGCCGAGTGTGAGGTCCTTGATCGTTTCAACCCCTTCCTGAAATACGGCGGTTTTAAAAACTGGACGCGGATCGCGGCCAGGTTTTTCTAACTCTGTGAGAACATCGCTAATGGTTGGCAAGCCAAATGAGCCGTCAACAAATTGAGCTGGTTTGATGCTGCGCAATTTTGAGATGTCGCCGATGAGAGAATGAATGTTTGTTTGTAAGGCGTCCAAAATTCTCCGCACAAGTGGATAGGATTCTGGATGGACGCTTGAGCGATCCAAAGGATCATCGCCATCGCGGATACGTAAAAATCCTGCGCTTTGTTCGAAGGCTTTTGGTCCAAGTCTTGGAATATTTTTTAAGTCATTGCGGCTGCGAAAGGCTCCGTGTTGGTCACGATGCGCGACAATGTTTATGGCGATTGTTTCGCTCAATCCTGACACGCGCGCAAGCAAGGGGGCTGATGCTGTATTGACGTCAACGCCAACAGCATTCACACAATCTTCAACAACAGCATCCAATGCGCGCGACAATTTAATCTCTGACACATCGTGCTGATATTGACCAACGCCAATCGCTTTGGGTTCAATCTTTACAAGTTCAGCAAGCGGATCTTGTAATCGACGCGCAATAGACGCCGCGCCGCGCAGAGAAACGTCAAGATTAGGCAATTCACGTGAGGCATATTCAGAGGCCGAATAAACAGAGGCGCCGGCTTCTGAAACGACAATCTTTGAAAGTTTTAGCTCTGGATTTTTGACGATCAGCTCTTGCGCTAGACGATCTGTTTCACGCGAAGCCGTACCATTGCCAATAGCGATTAATTTGACGGCATGTTCACGGGCGAGTGTTGTTAGTGTTGCAAGGGCGTCATCCCAGCGTCTTTGTGGATCATGCGGATAAATTGCGGTAGTGGCGACAATTTTTCCTGTTGCGTCGATCACAGCGACCTTTACGCCGGTTCGAAACCCTGGGTCCAATCCAATCGTCGCATATGCGCCAGCGGGCGCTGCGAGTAAGAGATCCCTTAAATTTTCAGCAAAAACGCGAATGGCTTCATCTTCTGCAAAACGCCAAAGCCTTGCGCGGGCGTCAAGAGAAAGATGTAACTCAATTTTTGTTCGCCATGCCCAGCGTATGGCGTCAAGCAGCCAACGATCGCCTTTGCGTCCACGGTCTACAATATGATAACGTTGTGCGATCTGACGCTCGTAGCCGCCGACGCCAGCTTGCGGCTCAGCCTGCATTGTCAGTTCCAGCATTTCTTCTTTTTCGCCGCGCAGCAAAGCAAGAATGCGATGTGAGGGCAGTTTTGCAATGGGCTGAGAGAAATCAAAATAATCAGAATATTTAACGCCAGCCGTTTCTTTTCCACCGCGCGCTTTTGATATAAGAACGCACTGTGACCAATATGTTTCTCGTAGCGGTCCGATAAGATCTGCATCTTCGGAAAATTTTTCAACTAAAATAGCGCGTGCGCCTTCAAGCGCAGCGTTGACATCACTGATATTTTTACTGGGGTCGATAAATTTTTCTGCTTGGATGTTTGGATCGCGTTCAGGCGACGCCAGCAAGGCCTCCGCCAGCGGCGCAAGGCCTGCTTCTATGGCAAGCTGAGCCTTGGTGCGGCGTTTGGGTTTAAATGGAAGATAAATATCTTCAAGGCGCGCTTTATTATCTGCCTCAAGCAGGGATTTTTTTAAAACGTCGGTGAGTTTACCCTGCGCGTCAATTGACTCAAGAACAGCTTTGCGCCGCTCATCCAACTCACGCAAATATCGTAATCTTTCTTCCAGTTTCCGCAATTGCACATCATCAAGCGCGCCTGTCGCCTCTTTGCGGTAGCGTGCGATAAAAGGGACACTGGAGCCCTCGTCTAAGAGATCGACAGCGGCCTGAACTTGCCAGGAGTTCGCTTGGAGCTCGTGGCTTAATCGCGCGACGATTGACGTCATTTACGTTGCCTCGAATCAATGAAACAAAGGGCGCGGGTTGTAACCAAGACGCCGGAGAAATCAAAATTACTTTACTTTACGCGCCTCTTTAAGCGTTTCAGGGGTCGCAACACGCGTTAAAACTGCATGGCTATTTATAGTGCAGCTCCTATATGATGGCGGAACAGATCATGACTCTTCGCATGTCGGCGATTCGGGCGTGATTTGTTCGCCTGATGTTCGGTAGGCTCCAAATCTGGGAAATCATGCGCCGCTGTTGACGATAATAGTTAGAAAAATTGACCTCTCTTAACGCGACAAGATGATGACATCATGAGAGCGCTTCTATCAGGCGCGGGCGAACGCATCGACAGCGCTGGCGTTACGGCTGTGCTCGGGCCCACCAATACAGGTAAGACGCATCATGCGATTGAGCGTATGCTGTCGTTTCCAAGCGGCCTGATTGGTTTACCTCTGCGTTTATTGGCGCGCGAAGTCTATAATCGAGTTGTCGCGCGCGTCGGTGCGGCCAATGTCGCGTTGATAACAGGCGAAGAAAAAATCAAACCACGCGCGCCAGCCTATTGGGTGTCGACAGTGGAGGCGATGCCGCGCGATATTAACGTGGATTTTCTTGCTGTAGATGAAATTCAGCTCGCAGCAGATCTCGATCGCGGCCATATTTTTACAAACCGACTTCTCCACTGGCGCGGCAAACAGGAAACATTATTGATCGGCGCGGCGACAATGGCGCCAATAATTTCAGAGCTTTTTCCAAGCGCAACGATTTTCTCGCGTCCACGTTTATCAAAACTATCCTTTGCAGGCGATAAGAAAATTTCTCGTTTGCCAGCGCGCACGGCTGTCGTAGCGTTTTCTGCGGAGGAGGTTTACGCCATTGCAGAATGGATCAAGCGTCAGCGCGGCGGCGCTGCTGTCGTTCTTGGCGCGCTCAGTCCGCGCACACGTAATGCACAGGTTGACTTATTTCAATCAGGCGATGTCGATTACATCATTGCGACAGACGCTATTGGCATGGGTTTAAATCTTGATGTTGATTATGTCGCCTTCGCTTCTGACAGAAAATTTGATGGATGGGGTTATCGTCGGTTAAGTGCGGCTGAATTTGGACAGATTGCTGGTCGCGCGGGACGTCATATGGCCGATGGGTTATTTGGCGCCACAGGCCGATGTCCGCCATTTGAAGATGAATTGATCGAAGCGCTGGAGGATCACCGTTTTGATCCAGTTAGTCTTTTGCAATGGCGCAACAGCGCGCTCGATTTTTCCTCGATTGACTCGCTTGCGCATTCGCTTGATCAGACAGTGACGCATTCGCGTTTTGCGCGCGCGCCTGTTGCAACGGATCAGCTGACGCTTGAGGCCGTCAGTCGAGATGAAACAGCACAAAGACATGCAAAAACCCCAGCAGATGTCGCGCGGCTCTGGGACGCCTGTCAGATCCCCGACTATCGCAAAACCACCCCGGCTGCACATGCCGAGCTTGCCCTGACAATATTTGGATTTATTGCGCGTCGCGGTAAAATACCAGAAGATTGGATGGCGCAGCATATTGCTGCGGTTGACAGGGTTGATGGCGACATTGACACACTTTCCAATCGCCTGGCGCAAGTGCGCACTTGGAGCTTCATCAGCAATCGATCGGGCTGGCTTGATGATGCAGAGCATTGGCAGAGCGTCTCGCGTCGGGTAGAGGACAGCTTGTCGGATGCGCTGCATGAACGGTTAACTCAGCGTTTTGTCGATCGCCGAACCAGTGTGTTGATGCGTCGTCTTAGAGAGAATGCAATGTTAGAAGCCGAAATTAACGCCGCCGGCGATGTTCTTGTCGAGGGCCAGCATGTGGGAAGCCTCCAAGGTTTTCGCTTCACGCCTGATCCCGCCGCTGCCGGGGAGGCTGCAAAGACTCTTAATGCGGCCGCGCTCAAGGCGCTTGCAGGTGAGTTTGAGGCGCGGGCAACCCGCGTTTTTGACGCCGTTGATGACGCCTTCGCCTTGGCCAATGACGGCGCCATTCGCTGGCTTGGCGAACCTTTGGCGAAAATTGCCGCAGGTCCCGGCGTGCTTAAACCCACGCTCTGTGTTCTGGCCGATGAGCAATTGACTGGCGCTGCGCTGGATAGGGTTAAACAGCGGCTTGAGCTATGGTTGGCGCAACATGTGAAAAAACTCCTCGGTCCGCTTGAGCAGCTTGAAAAAGGCGAAGGACTGGAGGGGGCGACGCGCGGCGTCGCATTTCAGCTCGCAGAAGAATTGGGCGTTCTTGATCGCGCGCGGGTCGCCAAAGAAATAAAGGCTTTTTCTCAAGATGATCGCGGCGCCTTGCGGAAACTGGGCGTGCGCTTTGGCGCTTATCATATTTACATGCCCCTGCTGTTAAAGCCGGCGCCCCGAAGTTTAGCGGCGCTACTCTGGGCCCTGCATCATGGTGGCCTTGAACAGGTCAAAGGACTTGATGAAGTGCCTCACCTGGCGGCCTCTGGCCGGACCTCATTTGCCGCCGTTTCGGAGATTCCAAAAGGTTTTTATCGCGCTGCGGGCTTTCGGGTTTGTGGCGAGAGAGTTGTGCGCGTTGATATTCTTGAGCGTTTGGCTGATCTCATTCGTCCAGCAATCGCCTATCGACCCGGCGTAACAGCAGGTGAGCCGCCGGCTGGGGCTGCCGATGGCGAGGGCTTCGTAGTTACGGTAGCGATGACGTCTTTGGCGGGTTGTTCGGGCGAGGCGTTTGCGTCAATTCTGAAATCCTTGAATTACGCGCCGACGCAGCGCAGTGGGCCGGCGATCACAGCCCAGCTTGTTCCAGCGGCTTCAACCGAGCCGCTGAACGTTGCCGTCGTCGATGTGGCCGAGACTGAGACATCGCAAGAGGACATAGAGAAGCCGCAGCCAGAAGTCGCTTCCCTCGTGTCAGCGTCGGACGAGGCTCCCCCTGATCAGACAGTGGGTAATGCGAGCCAGCCGGCATTGATTGAAGTTTGGACGCAGCAGCGCCACGCGCATCCTGCGCCACGCCGACAAACGGCACCAAGTCGCGCCGGTGCGCAACAAGAGGGTGGCGATCGCGGAAACGCGACGCGTCGGCCGCCGCGCCAGACTCCCCGCGCGGCTGAAGGCGGATCTGCTGCGCGTTTTGAGAAACGCTCACGCCCCGAAGATGGACGCAGCCAACGTCCCGCAAAGAGCTTTGTCGCTCCAGAGCGTCGTGATCGGCCGCCAGATCCGGATTCACCTTTTGCAAAACTTGCTGCGTTAAAGGCCGAGTTGGAAAAAAAGGGCAGTAGTTGAGGCTCATGTTGCGGCGGGCGTTTGCGACTTTCGCAATAATTGTCGATAACCCTCGCTTGAAACAGGCTGTCGTCGTCGGACGTTAGAAAATCTTATGCGCGCGCATCATCGGGTTCTGGCGCTTGAAGAGCGCTGCCTTGCGAGATTTGAAAGAGGACGTTGAATGAGAAAAATCCAGCCCGTGATTATGTGCGGCGGTTCAGGGACGCGCGTGTGGCCGGAGTCGCGGGAAACGCTGCCAAAACAATTTATTCCGCTTGTTGGCGAGCGCTCGACGTTTCAGACGACGATGCAAATGCTGTCAGATCCAGTGTTTGAAAAACCATTGATTATCTCAAACAAGGATTACCGTTTCTTGCTCGCCGATCAGCTGCGGGAGATCGATGCGGAGGCTGATGTTGTTCTTGAGCCATCACGACGCGACTCTGGCCCGGCTGTCGCCGTTGCTGCAGGAATTGCGGCGCGGCGCGCGCCAGACACGATCGTTGTTGTGCTTGCCGCAGACCATGTTGTGCGCGACCGCGTCGGTCTTGTTGAATTGTGTAAGAAGGCGGGAGAAGCTGCAGCCGAAGGCTATATCGTCACCTTAGGCGTTAAGCCTGACCAACCAGCAACCGGATATGGTTATTTGCGCCCTGGCGCGCGTCTTAGAGCTGGAAGCGACGTTCTCAAACTTGATTCATTTGTTGAGAAGCCAGATCGAGAAACGGCGCAAAAATACATAGATGCTGGGTATTTCTGGAACAGTGGAAATTTCATTTTTCGCGCCGATGTCATGCAAGCAGAGATTGCGCAATATGAACCTGAAATTGCTCAAGCGGCAGAAGCGGCGATTGACGGCGCTGAAAAGGATCTTGGCTTTCTCGTGTTGAATGCGCAAGCCTTCGCAGAGGCGCCGAAGAAATCAATTGACTATGCGGTTATGGAAAAGACGGAGAAAGCGGCGCTTATTCCAGCCGATATTGGATGGTCCGATGTCGGCACCTGGCGAGCGGTCTGGGAACTTTCAGAGCGCGATGAATTTGGTAATTCAATTCGTGGAAATGCGGTCGTTATGAACGCACAAAATGTTCATGTGCGCTCAGATGAAACACTGACGACTGTTGTTGGCGTGAGCGACATCATCGTTGTCACGACACAAGACGCAGTTCTAGTGCTCAGTCAGGAGCATGGCGATCAGGTTAAACAGCTTGTTGATCAGCTGAAAACAGAAAATCGTCGTGAGGCTGGCGAACACAAGCGCATTTTTCGACCCTGGGGCTATTATCAATCCATTGATGGCGGTCAACGGTATCAAGTTAAAAGAATTGTTGTGAAGCCCGGAGAACGATTGTCTTTGCAGAAACATTTTCATCGCGCCGAGCATTGGATTGTCGTGCGCGGCACAGCAGAGGTTGGTCGCGATGATGAGACCCATCTTGTTCATGAAAATGAATCAATCTATCTGCCGATAGGCTGCAAGCATCGCTTAACGAATCCTGGAAAAATAGACCTTGAGCTGATTGAGGTGCAAACGGGATCCTATTTAGGCGAAGACGATATCGTTCGTTTTGAGGATGTCTATAATCGCGGATGACGAACAAAGAAGTTCTTGTAAAAATATGCGGTCTGTCGACAGCCGAGACGTTGGAGACGACAATTACGGCTGGAGCAGATCTCGCTGGCTTTGTGTTTTTTGAAAAAAGCCCGCGCCACCTTGACTTGGAGACAGCCCGTCTGCTGAACCGTTGCGCACAAGGGCGCATCAAAAAAGTTGCGCTTGTCGTTGATTCGGATGACGAAATGTTAGCGGCGATTATCGCCGCGCTCGCGCCAGATATTTTGCAACTACATGGTCACGAAACGCCCGCCCGCGTCATGGACATCCGAAAGCGTTTCCATCTGCCAATTATAAAAGCAGTTGGCGTTAAGACTGCGGCGGATATTCTAGCCGCGCGCGTTTATCGGCAAGCTGCAGATATTCTTCTTTTTGATGCGAAGCCTGCGCCGGACGCGACGGTTCCTGGCGGGGCTGGCGTTTCATTTGATTGGCGGGTCCTGCATGATCTCCCTCCACAACCTTGGATGTTGTCCGGCGGTCTTGATTGCGACAATGTCGCCCGCGCCGTGACGCAGACAGGCGCGCCTGCCGTTGATGTGTCTTCTGGCGTTGAGTCGGCGCGTGGGGTGAAAGAGTGTGAAAAAATCCGCCGCTTTGTTTCTGCTGTGCGTGCGCTTTCATCATCGCCCGTAACGGTTTAAAAGAAGTCTAGATCCTGGCGTTTAATCGCGCGCTCTACACAAGGACATTGATACTTTGAATAAACCGCTTCCTAATTCTTACCGCGCTGGGCCAGATGATAATGGCCGTTTTGGCATTTTTGGGGGACGCTTTGTCGCTGAAACCTTGATGCCGCTTGTTTTGGATCTTGAGCAAGCTTATGCGCAGGCAAAGGATGATCCCGAGTTTCATCATGAATTAGAAGGGTTGCACAAACACTATGTTGGTCGGCCCTCGCCGCTTTATTTCGCTGAGCGCATCACGGAATATGTTCGTGCGCGCGCAAGCATGGATAAGGGTGCGAAGGTTTATTTTAAGCGGGATGAGCTTAATCACACTGGCGCGCATAAAATAAATAATGTTCTTGGTCAGATTCTGCTCGCACGGCGCATGGGCAAGAAGCGGATTATTGCTGAAACTGGAGCGGGACAGCATGGCGTTGCGACAGCCACCGCCTGCGCGCGTTTTGGCCTGCAATGTATTGTCTATATGGGCGCTGTTGATGTTGAAAGACAAAAGCCGAACGTTTTTCGGATGAAGATGCTTGGCGCCGAGGTTAGACCTGTGGAGAGCGGCGCGCGAACACTCAAAGATGCGATGAATGAAGCGTTGCGCGACTGGGTAACAAATGTCGCTGATACATTTTACTGCATCGGCACTGCGGCTGGCCCGCATCCCTATCCGGCGATGGTCAGAGATTTTCAGTCCATCATTGGTAATGAAACGCGTGTTCAGATGCAGGAGTTGGAGGGACGTTTGCCTGACTCCCTCATCGCCTGCATAGGCGGCGGCTCGAATGCGATTGGGTTATTTCATCCGTTCCTTGATGATCCAGGCGTCGAAATTTACGGGGTAGAAGCGGCAGGCCATGGCGTTGATGTGCCCAATGGTCATGCTGCGTCATTGACAGGCGGCAAGCCGGGCGTTCTTCATGGCAATCGCACATATTTGCTTATGGATGATGATGGTCAAATCCTCGAAGGCCATTCGATATCCGCAGGTCTCGATTATCCGGGTATTGGACCAGAACATTCCTGGCTGCATGAAACGGGTCGGGTGACCTATCTCAACGCCACTGACAAGGAAGCGCTTGAGGCCTTTCAGCTCTGTTCAAAGCTTGAAGGCATTATCCCTGCGCTTGAGCCGTCACATGCTCTGGCGAAAGTTTTCCAGCTCGCAGCGCAAAAATCACGCGATCATTTGATGGTGATGAATATGTGTGGTCGCGGCGATAAGGATATCTTCACTGTCGCAGAACATTTAGGCGGCATGTAAGAAAAAATGCATTGGCTCTTGTGAGCCAATGAGAAGCGTGCATTGCGCCCTTAATCAGCGATGTTGCAGGTTTGTTGTGCGCTTGTTAGACGCGGATTATGGAAGAAGCACCGTCAGCGCCGTGAAAAAAGCAAAAAGCACAGGCTGATGCAGCAAATAAATTATTAGACTGTGACGACCAAGAAAGCTCACTGGTCCGGTTCCAATTTTTTTATCTTTTGCGCATTGCGCGAAACGTTTGCCAGCGGCGACGCCGACAAAAAGGGCTCCGGCCCATGGGAACAGCGGCCGCCAGTCTTGTGTCATGGGCTCGGAGGTGGATAGGCCAAGCCATTGCCAATGGTCGGCGTTAAGCGCGGAAGATGAAAAAAATATCGGCAAGATAAAAAAACAACTGCCGACAAAAAGAGAGACCTGCCAAGGCGCAATCAATAGCGGCAGCGCGAGAATGCTCGCGAGTGCAATGCAATGAAGTATGCCAAAAAAAACATAAGCCGTTGGAAAGGCGACATAGGTGCCGATGCTTACCATAGCGGCGGCGCTGACAACCATGATTAAGCGACGCATAAAGCCACGCCAATCGATCTTGTCTCGATGAGATAAGGTTAAAGAAACGCCGGCGATAAAAAGAAAGGTAAAAGCGATGGCATGGCCCAGGGTCTTGACTGGCGCCGACCAAGGAATGGACTGAGAAATATACCCAAAATGCGCAAGGTCCCAGAGTGTATGGAAAAGAACCATGGCGACAACCGCAAGGCCGCGGGCGATATCAAGCGGTTGCCAGCGCGGCGTCAGACTCATCGTTCCTTTGCCGCTTCGCCTTCGAATTTACTAAACACCATATCTGGCGCTGAGAGATTATGACGTGAGGGCAAGTGTCGACCCACCCAAACCTCTGTTGCACTGGCGCCAGGAAAGCGGATCACGGGCGCTTCTTCCCAGCCTTTGCCGCGCTTGCTGCGCCAAGCCACGATCGCAGCGTCACTCATTGTCTGCATCGCATACATTGACCGCAGTGCGGCGAAGGGTCGCCCCCCCGGCATGGCGTCGCTAAAGCCGACGTCAAGCGTCAGACGATCTTGATCAATGTTCTTGATCACGACGCGCGCTTGGCCGCCGCGCTTAAATTTTAGGATAAAACTGCGTGTGTCAGGTTCAAAAATAATTTCTTCAAAGGCGACAATGGGACGTTCCTGCGTCTCGACAGGGCCTACGAGAAAAGAGGAGCCATAAGCTGTCCAGCGCATATCCTCAAATGGCAAAGGTCTGATACGCCAATAGCCATCTGGTGGATAAAAAACCATAATTTCTTCTGCACGCTCGCGATGCCACATCCAAAGCTGGATGAGGTGGAAACCTTTTTCGACAGTATCGCCAACTCTGATGGATACGTCATTGGGACGCCAGAAGGATGGAAAGGTGTAGCCTGTCATCCAGAATTCTGGCGTTTCCCAAAAGGTTCGGCGACGCGCCTGGGCAAAGAATTTTGGATCATGCGACAGATCGCAGCTCGACCAGTCTGGCGCCCAGCGATCAGAAACGATTGTATTGATGTAAGAAGGATGAACGGCCTGTATCTGCATATGTCGCAGACGCGGGGAGATGAAATCGAGTTCTATATTATCCTTTTCAGCACATAGTTCTGGAACCGAATTATTCTCAACGCGCACTTGAAGTTCATCGGGCGTCTCATTCACAGCGGGTTCTGCAACCGCATTTGAGGCCAAGGAAAGGCTTCCAGCGCCAAGCAGAAAATCGCGACGATCGAAACGCGTTCTCAAAATATCAGTTCCTTTAAGCCAAAACATCCACTCTTTATGATGTATTAGAAGCACGCATGAGTGATATGCTTGCGCCTTCTGGGAAGATGATAGGCTGGCCTGTTGGAAAGAATACCGACTTAGAATGAAAAGTCGGCAAAGGGATCGGCTTGCCAGGCGCGAACAGTATCATGTTCCTGATCCTGAACAGGACGCGATGGCGCATAGGCCAGAGCATGACCTTGCGCATGGTGAGGCGGACGACTGGCAAGATGTCGCGTCGGCGATGGTTTAGCGGCGTAATGGCGGGCGTGACTTATGTGTTCTTTAACGACGCGCGCGCCGCTTGTTGGCGATGCGCCGGTGATTGAAATATTGCCGCCTTCATTTTGCACGATCTGGTAGAGGCGCGCGGCGTTTGCAGGCGACAGTCTCACGCAGCCGTGCGAAGCGGGACGTCCAAGTGCGCCCGTTGCGTTAGAGCCGTGGATCGCGTAGCCGCCTCGAAAGAAGATTGAGTGCGGCATGGGCGAATTATGATATTTGCGTGAGTAATGCATGCGCTGCATGCCAGTTGGCGTAAATGAGCCGCGTGGCGTGGAATATCCTGCGCGCGCTGTTGAGACCGGCCAGCTATAACTGCCTTGTGACGATGTGACATGCATGCGTTGTGTAGAGAGATCAACATGAATTTGGGCAGCGGCTTTGGCGGCGCCAATTGGGGCAAGAAACGCCAAAACGGCGACGGCAAACAACTTCAAACGCATATCGCTCTCCAACGCTTAACATTGTGCTCTGTCATCTTGCATTGAGTATCGCCTGACAACGTAATTAAATGATTAAGGTTGACGTGATAACGAGCAATAAGGGACTGCGCGGGACATGGATGAGTAAATGACAGCGTGCATTAAACAATTATTAACGATAATTTTTATGTTCAACTTAACCATACAAGCTGCCGCGCAGGATAAGGGCACGCTTGATCCAAAACCTTTGCCGCCGCTTGCCCATCCATCAGATCCAAGCACGCCCGCACGCGAGTTGTTTGGTCGTGCGCGTGAGTCCGCAATACTAGATCCTGATCCAATTGGTTTTTATTCTCATGGCTGCTTGGCGGGTGGAGAACAGCTGCCAATCAATGGGCCCAATTGGCAGGTGATGCGTTTATCGCGCAATCGTAATTGGGGTCACCCACAGCTTATTGAATTTTTGAAAAAATTTGCACCTAAAGCCGCGCAAGCGTCTGGTTGGCCGGGGCTTTTAATCGGCGATATTTCGCAACCCCGCGGAGGACCCATGCTCACGGGACACGCCTCGCATCAGATTGGGCTGGATGCAGATATATGGTTAAGGCCGATGCCTGATCATGAGTTAACACGCGAAGATCGCGAAGAAATGCCTTCGACCGATGTTGTGCGTGAAGATCTCCTTGATGTTCGACCCGATGTTTGGACGAAGGGACACATGGCAGTGATCCGTTCTGCTGCGATGGAGCCGAAGGTTCAGCGTATCTTTGTTAACGCAGCCATCAAGCGCGCCTTATGCCGGGAAGCAGCTGGTGAAAGCTGGATGCGTAAAGTACGCCCAATGTGGGGGCATAACTATCATTTTCATATTCGATTATTTTGCCCGCATGGATCGAGCTGTCGCGATCAGGATCCAACGCCATCTGGAGACGGCTGTGACGCTTCTCTGGCGGGATGGTTTAGCGACGAGATGTTGCGTCCAAGAAAATCAGGAAAATCATGGCCGCCGATGACGATGTCCAAGCTGCCGCCTGCATGCCAAAAGGTTTTAAGCGCGCAGGAGAAATAGTTAATTGGCGTGATCAATAAGACAGCTCACGCCAGTGCCGCCTAAGCCGCAATATCCATTTGGGTTCTTGGCAAGATATTGTTGGTGATAATCTTCAGCATAGTAAAAGACCGGAGCAGGCGCGATTTCCGTGGTGATTGCGCCAAAGCCTGCTTTAGTGAGTTCTCGTTGATAGGCGGCGCGAGAAGTTTCAGCGATCTTCTGCTGGTCTGGCGTCGTGGTAAAAATAACGGAACGATATTGAGCGCCAACATCATTGCCCTGACGATTGCCCTGGGTCGGATCATGGCTTTCCCAAAATAATTTTAACAATTGCTCTAGATTGAGGCTATCGGGAAAATAAACAACCCTGACAACCTCCGCATGACCGCTGCGACCTGTGCAGACGTCTTGGTATGTTGGATGACGGGTCAGGCCGCCCGCATATCCAACGCAGGTCACATAGACGCCTTGGGGGCATTGCCAGAATTTACGCTCTGCACCCCAGAAACACCCCAAGCCCAGGATGATTTCTTCAGATCCAACTGGAAAGGGTGGATCGAGCAGATTGCCGTTGACCGCATGATGTCTGCCGTGAACCACTGTCTGTCCATGGTCTTGAGCGGCGTTTTGAGGATGGAAGGGCATAAAATTTTTAAAAAGCGACATAGGATCTTAAATAAGGCGCTTCCTATTGCCGCCAATAGCGCATTTGCGTTTCGCGTTTGGCGCCAAAGACAATCAAGGCGGCCCCAAGCAGGCCAAAGGTCAGGCTGACCGGAAAAATCATTAAAGTTGTGAGGATCGGGTCCCAGAGGAATGCCGATTTTTGCATAACGCTATTTTGAAAATTTTCATAAAGCGTCGGGAAGAGCTCAATTGCTCCCCGCCTGAGGGTCGTGATGGCGAGTTCGCCGCCGGCAATGGAGCGGGTGCCATCGACGATCATAGCAATGAAGCCGCCGGCAAGCAGCAGCAAACCAATAAAGCGCGCGAGAATTCTTAACATAAACCTACTTAAAAGCTTGAGACGCCCAGATTCAAGACGCCGATGGGTTTAGAAAGACAAAATTTTGAATTTTTATAAGCCAGTCATCTGCCAAGGCTAGTTAACTGTGGTTTTTTGGGCCCAAAATTCAAATGCGCCGCAAACACATGGCTTGAATCGGAATATATCCAGTAGATACAAGTATTGACTGTTTGTTCGCGCTTCGTCATATTCCTCAGATGCCGCCAACAAAAATTTTCAAATCAGGCAATAGTCTTGCGGTTCGATTGCCGCGCGATATTGCCTTTGATGAAGGCATGGAGGTTGTTGTTTCGCGCAAAGGCGATAGTTTGACAATCCGGCCAATACGTTTGTCAATGAAAGAGTTAGCCGCTGGCCTTGGCGCCCAGCCAACGCCAAAGATGGTTGAAAGATCAGAGGTAAAGGCGCCGCGTCTTCATGTAAATAAGTCGGGCGATTAAGATGCGCGCATTTTTGCTCGACGCCTCTGTTACTTTTGCCGTGGCCTGTGGCGAGCGCCTAACACTGAATAAATTGGCGCGGTTAGAGACAGGCACGGCAGCACTGTCGGCTATTGTATGGAGCGAACTTCTTGCTGCGGCGCAAGATGATGCGCGGCTAATGAAAAACCTCGATTTATTGCGCCAAAACCTCGATATATTGCCCTTCGATCTTGCCTCAGCCCAGTCCTATGGCGCGCTTGTTCCTCAACTGACGCCAAAACGGCGCAGAGTGCTGGATCGTATGGTCGCAGCGCAGGCGCTTGAGCTTGGTGCGCGGCTTATCACGCTGACGCCAGATATTTTTTCGGATATACCAGGATTAACAGTAGAGGACTGGTCGATCGCCTAACCCGGCCGCCGCAGGCCAAACTCAAAAATTATTCAACGTCATCGACGCTTTCAGGCCCACCGCCATAGATGCGTTGCGCCAGTGAGGCCTGCATAAAGTCGTCCAGGTCGCCGTCAAGAACGTCAGCCGGCGTGCCGGAGGTAAAGCCGGTCCGTAAATCCTTAACGAGTTGATAGGGTTGGAGCACATAGCTTCGGATTTGATGGCCCCAGCCGATGTCCGTTTTACTCGCCGCCGCCTTATTGGCTTCAGCCTCTCGCTTTTCGAGTTCAAGCTCATAGAGTCTTGCGCGCAGCATATTCCAGGCTGTTGCCCTGTTTTTATGCTGGGAGCGCTCAGCCTGACAGGCGACGACGATGCCTGTGGGCAGATGAGTAATGCGGATCGCCGAATCCGTAGTGTTGACGTGCTGGCCGCCCGCGCCTGAAGAACGATAGGTGTCAATTCGACAATCAGCTTCATTTATATCGACTTCAATGCGATCATCGACAACGGGATAGACCCAGACGGAGGCAAAGCTGGTGTGTCGCCGCGCGTTGGAGTCGAAGGGTGAAATTCGCACCAGCCGATGAACGCCGGATTCAGTTTTTGACCAACCGTGGGCATTATGGCCTTTCACCAGTAGCGTGCCAGATTTGATGCCTGCTTCTTCTCCAGCAGTCTCTTCGATAATTTCAACTTTGAATTTTTTGCGTTCGCCCCAGCGGGCATACATACGAAACAACATCCGCGCCCAATCCTGGCTTTCGGTGCCGCCTGCGCCAGAATGAATCTCGATGAAGGTGTCATTACCGTCAGCTTCGCCGCTAAAGAGCGCTTCGATCTGTCTGCGTTGGGCTTCCTTCAAAAGGCTTTTGAGAGCCTCTACGCCTTCTTTTTCAGTTGCGGCGTCGTCTTCAGCCTCACCCAATTCAACAAGAGTAAGCGCATCGTCGAGTTCGCGATCAAGTTGGGTTAAGGCGGCAAGCTGTTCTTCCAACTGGGTGCGCTCGCGCATCAGTTTTTGTGCGGCCTCGGCGTCATTCCAAAAATCAGGATCTTCTGCTTTGACATTGAGTTCTGCA
>DAIRFH010000036.1:0-3929 GCA_036795145.1 Methylocystis sp.
AGATCACAAGAGTAGCCTCAATTTTACAGAAAAAGAGGAGGCAATCATGATAAATTTAATTAAAGCTCAAGGCGCTTGCGTAAACAAACCTACCTTGCTCAACGAAATCTGGGGATACGCGCCCAATGTCACAACCCGAACATTGGAGACCCATATTTCTCGTCTACGTCATAAAATATCTTCAACTCCAAACAGTCCATGGCTGCTCGTAACAGACGAAGACGGCTACCGCCTTATTCAACGAGAAATAACAGCCATGAATGATACGGCTCGCGACAGATAAGTAATAGAATGGATTGGTAATTTCGCATGAGTATATTTGCACAAAATTCTAGCTCAAAAACAATTTTTACCCCACATGAGGCTCGTAAAGCCGTTCTCGATGAACTGCATGCACGACCATTTTTACCCGTAAGCGCACCCAGAAGAATTTACCATTTTGCATTTGCGACCAATCATGAAGAGGCTCAGGAAGACCGTATCGCGTTAGCAAAGTTTTCTAAAAAGCATAACGCCCCACCTGCGCCAGACAGTGCAAAATTCCATTATTTTGATCTTAAAGATTGGCGATTACGTTGGGAGCAGCATACAGAATTCACGACCTATACCTGGTCCACTGATATTAATGCAACCCAGCCCTTCAGCAATCAAGATCCTTTTGCTTCGGGTGAGATCGTTTTCTTACCCCCTGGCCGCCTTATTGTTGCAACACAAATTTCAGTTGTAGATAGATCGCTATCGCTTGAATCTCTTATTCAAATTTTTAATCCACAAAGTCTATGCGTCATCGGCGTCGAAAAAGGTGGAGCGGAGGTACTGGGTGATTTTGCTGTTGATGACGCCGGCTATACAAGATTTATCTTGCGTGCGCTCAATGCCCCACCACTTGAAATAGGACGATTAGCGCAACGAATACTAGAAATTGAAACATACCGGACAATGGCCTTACTTGCTCTTCCCGTTGCAAGAGAAGTTTCGCCTGAATTGCGAATGATGGAAAAAAATCTTTCAGAAATCACCCATGCTCTCAGCTCAGCGCACAGTTCTAGAACAAGCCAAGATCTACTCAAACGCTTATCTGACCTCCTAGTATCAAGCGAGGCGCTTGCACATAGAACTGCCTTTCGGTTCGGCGCCAGTCGTGCTTATCATACACTTGTTCAGAATCGTCTACACATGTTGCGAGAAGTAAAAACCAATCAATACCCCACAATCGCTAATTTTCTTAACGCCAGACTTGATCCTGCAATAGAAACTTGCAACGCAATTGAAAAACGACAAATTCGTTTCTCTAACGACGTAGAACGCTCTACCAATCTCATGCGCACAGGCATCACGCTTGAAATGGAGCACCAAAACAGCCGACTTTTAGATGATATGAATCGCCGCAATCGCTTACAGATGCGCCTTAATGGAATGGTGCAAGGCATTTCCGTGGCTGCATTAGCCTACTATCTCACCGGACTGTTTTCTTATGTTACGAAAGGCCTGAAGGACACAGACATGCTCCCGAGAGAGCTTACAGCCGAAGCGGCCTCAGCGTTAACAGTTCCACTTGCATTAGCTCTGGCATGGGCATTTATGGCGCGCATCAAGCTTCTTTCACGCAGAGCCGCAGAAGAAGAAAATATTGAATAGCTATTGATCAAAAACGAGTGGCGTTAGAGAGCTAGGCCCGCCATTGTCACCTAATGTAATTTTTTCAACACGCGTCTCAGCTTCAGCTAGCAGCTTTTCACACCGATCTTGTAACGCTTTCCCTCTAGCATAAAGCTTCACAGAGTCATCAAGTGTCACGGAGCCTTTTTCTAGTTCTCCAACGAGAATTTCTAATTCTTCCATCGCTTTTTCAAATGGCAAACGCCCTACTTCCTCGAGCATATCCTTGCGATCATCACTCATACTATCTACTCCACCTTTTACCTGATTGAGACATGTTCAAGCCTTCTAACTATGATCCACAGGCTCAACATGACCAACAATTCGTAATATTTGAGGAAAAATATCTCGCATGCGCCTTTCTATGTCATCTACCGCATTATGAACGATGTCGACCGGCACGGAAGGACTGACGCGCCCATGATAGTTGATTATCCATCCCCCCATTGTTTCTCGCACACGCACATCATGAATATTTCTAATCCATTCATTTTTTTCGCTCAATCTCACAAGAGAACTTAAGACGGATTCTCGTGTCATTAAATCAGCATCTATTCCAGTGAGAATATGCGGTGAAAAAGGCTCAATATGAGTTTCAATTTCTACATCCGATCCAAATTCGTCACGGATAGAACGCTCAAATTCTGTTGCAATGGCATGCGCACGACCAATAGGCATTGTTCCATCTAGCTCAATATCGACGCCAATTGATAGACGACCATCAATCTGTTGCGCAATAATATTATGCGCAGACAAATGACTATGTGCAGCAACTAACATTGTGCGTTCTATAACTGTCTCATCATCCAGCGCGCGCGGTTCAATGACGACTGTCATTTTCGCCCGTGGCTCAGCCTCTAGAATAGCCATCATTGCTGCATGCTTAATATGAGCGGCCTGCTCCATGCGTAAACTGCGCGCGACACTTATTATAACTTCTCCAATGACCTCATGCCCGACACTTCTTAGCCTGATCTGATCGATGGAAATAACACCGGGAACCTTAGCAAGAGCTTGCTCAAGTCGTGGGGTAAGGTCACCTGGGGCAGTATCAAGCAATGTATTGATCGTGCGTCGACCAAGTCGATAACCTGCAATGGCGATAAAAACAGCGACTCCCAAAGCTGCCAGCCCATCGCCTTTCATAAATCCAAAATGTGTTGCTAACATCCCGATCAACACCAGAAGAGAGGAAACGAGATCGCTAGAAAAATGGACAGCATCTGCAGCAAGCGCTTCGCTATGCTCTTCTTCTGCGATAGCGCGCAATTGCGTTGAACGAAAAAAATCAATCACAATAGACAGGCCCAAAACGCCATAAACGAAAACGCCTGGATCCAGAACGATTTCTGGCTCCCGCAACCGTCTTAGCGCCTCAGCAACCACAAAAAGCGCCAATCCAAACAGAAAACCCGTCTCCACAAGGGCCGCTAAGGCTTCAAACTTACCATGACCATAATGATGCTCTGCATCTGCAGGTTTTTCAGCCTCTCTTACGGCATAATAGGTCAGCATTGTTGCTGCCGTATCAACGAAAGCGTGGCCAGCCTCAGAAAGCAAGGCAAGCGAACCAGACCAAATACCAGCAACAAGTTTGGCCACAGCAAGAAGAATACTCGCAGCAATAGAGGCTCTCGCTGCTGCGATTTTACGATTATCCGGACTCATATTGGATGGTTTGAACGTATACACGACAATCTATGCCCAAGAATGAAAGCAATTATAGATTGGGAACTAGCAAGGAGGGGAGAGAAGCGCAATTTTTTCAAAAAATGTATAAACTCTTCAAAAGTAGAAATGTGACACTTAAGACAAGGGGGGACGAATGAAATTTCTTCATACAATGATAAGAGTTGGCGATCTTGACAAAAGCCTATACTTTTTTTGTCAAATTCTTGGGTTTAAAGAACTCAGGCGCACTGACAATGAAAGCGGACGCTATACTCTTGTTTATTTGGCGGCATCTGAAGACTACATCTCAGCCAAAGAGAGCCATGCACCGGTGATAGAATTAACCTATAATTGGGATGAGAGCGCCTATACGCGGGGCAGAAACTTTGGCCATCTGGCTTTTGCAGTGGATAATATTTATGACATTTGCACACGCATTCAAAACTCTGGCGTGATCATAAATCGACCGCCACGAGATGGCTACATGGCCTTTATCCGCACCCCCGACGCCATTTCTATAGAGCTCCTTCAAAAAGGCGCACCATTACCGCCCGAGGAGCCTTGGGCTTCAGCCCAAAACCAGGGCGAATGGTAATCAT
>DAIRFH010000036.1:4029-20530 GCA_036795145.1 Methylocystis sp.
CCAATCATGCTAATCGCAGATTTGATCCATTCCTGCACCAATGAGGGTGTAGCGCTTGCTGCTCTTGCCTCACTCGGGCGAGAGTTTCATGAGCGCGTTCTATTATTTGCTCTGAAAAATAATATCCTCCCAGAAATCTTTATTATAGCTGTCATCAAAAAATTTGAACTTACGGCAAGCGATGATGACAAGGCGTTATTGCACCAAAAAATTATTGGCTCAGATCAACCTTTGTTGACCGCATTGCGCCTTCTCATTGAAGAGGCGCTTGAGAAACCCCATCCAGTAATCGTTGACTTATCTATAGTACCCATCGAGACTTATAAAACAGCATCAATTAAAGAGCCTCTTCGGTTACAATGAATGTCGTTCCTGAGTCAGGGAACTGTTCATAATCGGCCGAACTCTATAAGAGATGATGATTTTTTGGGTAAAATACTTCTCATATTTGGATTATTAATTTCTCAAGGCTTACTTCAAAAACTGATCATTTCATAAATTTACGAGCGTATTTTTTGAATTATTCGGAGCTTATTATCTCTCTCTTGCCACGAGGCTAATCTTTCTCACTGTTATTTATGCATGACTCTGAGCGCCGTTAACCATTGGGCCTAACCTCGAAAACTATAGAGAGATTATTTCTGGAAGGCACCTATCACTAAGCAAAGAACTTTGACTAATACTATAGGCCGCGCTTACTAGAAAATAGAGAAATCTCATCTTTGCTATGAAGACTAAAATAGTGATATTGTGATGGGCTAGATTATGTCATCAAAACGCGGGCCGCTTCGCGCTTGAGAAAGCGCGTTCCTTAAGTCTGCGACAAGCGCGTCTTTCTGCTCAGGGCCAAGAAAAGAGCCAATCTCAATTTGCTTTCCTTTAGAACATAATTTTACATTTTGCATACCAAATTCTGGGTGTCTGATGAGCTCTAAGCGCACCCAACACGGATTGAATCTCCACACCCGACATTTGCCTCCGATATCAATTTTTGTAAGCACTAACTCTATCATTGTAAGATCTATTATTTCTAAGATCTTCGCAGACCGATAGCTGCAATAGAAGGCTATACAGAGAGCCAATAGGTCCAAGCCCATAAACCCTGCAACAGGCCAAGCCCCCATGACCAAAAAAGGCGCTGCAAAGGCAAACTGAATGATAAAAAAACCGCACAAGAAAATACGAAAGCTACGCATCGACATTGATCTATGCGGCGCAAGTCGCGCAGTATAAATCTTTCTGTCAAGCATTTCTTCTTTTTCCAAAGCCTAAACTTTCGTAAAGTCGTGAAAATTCAAATAATCATGATATGATAAACTCGATGAGAAAAAATAACATAAACACTAAAATACGCCAAGATACCCGCCAAAAAGAAGGCGTAAAAAAACGCGCAGCGCGCGTTGAAGAAATTTTTTCCCGACTTTCGTCTCTCAATCCTCAGCCAAAGAGTGAATTATATTATACTAATCCTTTTACGCTTCTGGTGGCCGTCGTGCTCTCTGCTCAGGCCACCGACGCAGGCGTAAACAAAGCTACGCCAGCCCTTTTCGCCTTGGCGGACACCCCACAAAAAATGCTCGCGCTTGGAGAGGAAAAAGTAAGAAAGACCATCCAAACAATCGGACTTTACCGTACAAAGGCAAAAAATATTATTGGACTCTCCAGGCTGTTACTGGAAAGATATGGGGGAAAGGTCCCTAAAACACGCGATGAGCTGATGTCTCTGCCAGGTGTTGGTCAGAAAACAGCAAATGTTGTTTTGAATATTGTTTTTGGCGAGCCAACAATCGCAGTTGATACGCATATCTTTCGCCTATCCAACCGCCTGCCACTTGCTGTTGGCAAAACGCCAGAAAGCGTCGAGTATGGTTTAGAAAAAATCATACCTACCAGATTTCTGCAACATGCTCATCACTGGTTAATCCTACACGGGCGCTATGTTTGCAAGGCTAGAAAACCTGAATGCTATAAATGCATCATCGCTGATCTTTGTGACTATAAAACAAAAACACCCGCTAACTGACAAAGGAGAAAATAATGGAAAAAAAATTATTTATAATTTTATTTTTTACCTTTTTTCAATTTGATGTTAGCAGCGCCGACACAGCGATTGATGTAAAAGGTTTCAGCAGCCACATTCAGGCTAAATTATCAGAATTTGGCTATCTTAAAGAACTTAACGAAAAATATCAGATCAGAGCGACGCAGGTATCAATAGAGCCAAAGGGCTATATGAAAGACCATCATCACGCCGGACCAGGCATAAGATGCATCACGTCAGGCGAGCTCACTTATATCATAAATAATCAAACACATATTTATAAGGAAGGCGATTGTTATACTGAAACGGGGGATATCAGCCACATATCCCTTAATAACGGGCTCGCGCCAGTCAAGCTATTAAATTTTGAATTACTTCCAAGCCAGTTGGGAGACAGTAAGACATCCCTTATACCCCTACCTACCCAAACACTTAAATAAAAAGTCAAAGCGATATATTTAAGCGACCTGCAAGATCGCAAATATATTGCCAAGCAACACGACCTGATCGACCGCCCCTCGTGATTGACCATTCCAAAGCATCAGCTCGAATCTCATCTTGTGGCGCGTTTAAATTGTAATAAGAGGCATAACTAAAAACCATCTCAAGATAGTCATCCTGACTACAGGGATGAAATCCGATCCATAGACCAAAACGATCTGACAAAGAGACTTTATCCTCAATAACTTCGCCTGGATCAATTGCAGAACCAGCTTCATTTTCTATCATGCTTCGGGCAATGAGATGTCTTCGATTTGATGTTGCATAAAATATAACATTTTTGGGCTGCCCCCTCAGACCTCCTTCAAGGGCAGTCTTCAACGCTTTATAGCGTGTTTCAGACTCATCAAAAGAGAGATCGTCACAAAAAACAATGAATTGCTCATCAACTGTTGATACAAGATTAAGAAGATGAGGCAATGTATCAATATCTTCGCGCTGAATTTCTATCAATTTAAGGCCTGTTTCATGAGCCAAAGCTGCATGAACAGATTTAACTAAAGATGACTTCCCCATTCCACGAGCGCCCCAAAGCAGGACATTATTTGCCGGAAGCTTGTGAGAAAATTTTTGGGTGTTCGCCAGTAAAAGCCGCCTTTGACTCTCCACGCCCTTTAGAAGGGCCAAATCAACAGCAGCTACTAGCGCAACAGGATCGAAAACGTGATCCTCTGCATTCCATATAAAAGCATTTGCTAAGGTAAAATTTACCCGAGGAGGGATTGGCGGAACGAGCTGCTCGAGAGCCTCAGCAATGCGCCTCAATTGGATCGCTATTTCTTTTTTTGACATTTATAGACTCATTTAGCCATCAACTTCATCAAGTGTTGCTATAACGGGAAACAGTATAATATTCATTCATAAATGCATCTTAAAAAAGATCAATTCATAAAGGAAAGAGCCGTTAGAATGAGCCAAGCTCTTATTAACAGAATAAGATTAATTATTCCATCGTGTAATGTTAAATCCCCAAGTAATGCGCTCAGACGCGTTATAGATAAAGATGTATTAACGGACAATGTTTTATTTCAGCTCATAAACGACAACCCGTCAATCGCAAGTTTTTTGGATGGAGCTTTTGAAGCCTCGCCTTATCTCGCAGATTTATCAGCGCGCGACCCTCGTCGTCTTGCGCGCATACTCACTCATGACCCTGATGAACTGATTAATAAACTTGTAGATCAAGCATTTTCACAATCCTCCCAAGATGAGGATGTGTTGATGCGCGAATTGAGGCTAGTCAAGCAAGAAGCTGCCTTAGTAATTGCACTTGCTGACCTTGGAAAGGCATGGAACACCAAAAGCGTCACGATTGCGCTCACACGCATAGCTGACGCAACGCTTAAAGCAGCTGTGAGATTTGTGCTTAGAGAAGCAGCCTTACAAGGAAAAATTGAGCTTGCCGACCTTCGTGATCCTGAACGCGGAAGTGGCTGGATTATTCTTGGCATGGGTAAACAAGGAGCTTATGAGCTCAATTATTCTTCTGACATCGATCTCGTTATTTTCTTTGATCGCACCCGCGCTCGTCTAATAAATCCATTTGAAGCAGTAGATTTTTTTGTTAAATTGACAAAACGTATCGTAAAAATAATGAGTCAGTCGACCACAGATGGCTATGTTTTTCGGGTTGATCTTCGTCTGAGGCCAGATCCTGGCGCAACGCCGATCGCTATACCTGTCGAGGCTGCGCTCAGCTATTACGAAAGCATGGGACAAAACTGGGAACGCGCGGCCTTCATAAAAGCTCGCGCTGTAGCTGGCGACAATGTTGCAGGCGAGAATTTTCTCAAGGAATTGCAACCTTTTATCTGGAGAAAATATTTTGATTTTGCTGCTATTGCAGATGTCCATTCAATAAAAAGGCAGATACACACCCATAAAGGTCATGGCGAAATAGCCGTAAAAGGACATAATATTAAACTTGGGCGTGGAGGCATTCGAGAAATTGAATTTTTTGTCCAGACGCAACAATTGATCCTTGGCGGTCGAGACCATCGTTTGCGTGGCCGGGAAACATTAGCCATGCTGGATCAACTTGCTGAAAATGACTGGATCGAAAAACAAGCAAAACATGAGCTAGAAACTTCTTATCTTTTTCTGCGTGATGTTGAACATCGCATTCAGATGATAGCGGATGAACAAAAACACACCCTTCCAAACGATGATGAAGGAATTGCCAATATTGGCAGAATGATGGGATTTATCGATCACACAGACTTTTCTACTGCATTACTTGGACACCTCAATACTGTTCAACGATACTATTCGAAGCTTTTTGAAAATAAATCTCAACTGTCTAACGCAACTGGAAACCTCGTTTTCACTGGCGATGCTTATGATCCTGACACCATAAGCACACTCAGCACGATGGGGTTCTCTAGTCCAAAAAACGTTACCGACATAATTCGTAGTTGGCACTTTGGACGATACCCGGCCACGCGCTCAACAGTCGCGCGAGAAAGATTAACAGAACTAACGCCGGCTCTCTTAATGGCATTTGGGCAGACAGAAAATTCTGATGCAGCATTACTCGCCTTCGATAAGCTGATAAGCCATCTGCCTGCAGGCGTTCAACTATTTTCTCTTCTTGCATCCAACCCAAAGCTTCTTGAACTTTTATCTATAATACTTGGATCAGCCCCAAAGCTTTCACAAACCATATCTCAGCGTTCACGAGTTGTTGGCGCTTTATTGGAACCCGATTTTTTTAAGACATTTCCTAGCGCAATTGAACTCAATCATAAAATTACGATGAAATTTAATGATTGCTCTTCATATGAGACTATTTTGGACCAAGCTAGAATTTTTGGACAAGAACAACAATTCCAGATAGGCGTTAGAGTTCTGACTGGTTCAATTTCTGTTGCAGACGCAGGAGAAGCTTACTCACGCCTTGCAGAGTCTCTTGTTAAAGAACTATTTGCTTGTGTTCAGCGCGAATTTGCGCGTCTTCATGGACAAATTGATGGGGCACGCGTCGCCATCGTCGCTATGGGAAAACTGGGCGGCAATGAGATGACAGCCGCGTCTGATCTCGATCTCATGTTGATTTATGACTCAGCTTCTGAAGCCATCTCGATCGGCGGAGAAAAACAGCTTCCAGCAAGCCAGTATTATGCACGCCTCACACAAAGACTTATTACAGCGCTTTCTGCGCCAACTGCGGAAGGACAACTTTATGAAACTGATTTTCGTCTAAGACCATCTGGAAATAAAGGACCTATTGCTGTCAGTCTGAAGGCTTTTATCGATTATCATGAAAATGAATCTTGGACATGGGAACATATGGCCCTAACCCGTGCACGTGTTATTACAAGCTCGAAAGGTTTTTCTTATAATGTGGAGGAAGAAATAAAAAAAATACTCACACGTCCAAGAGATTATGCCAAGCTGACACAAGATGTCTTATCAATGCGCAGACGAATTGAAAAAGAAAAAGGGTCCAACAATCCCTGGGAATTGAAAAACATTCCAGGCGGCCTGATAGATATAGAATTTATTGCTCAATATTTCATGCTGCGTTATGGCGCACAATATCCTGATATTTTTTCAACAACGACAAAGATCTCACTTATAAACCTTAACAATATGAAACTCATTGATAAAAAAGTTTTCCATCAATTGGTCAAGAACTTGGAACTGTATCAGGGACTAATTCAATTATTAAGGCTTGCAACAGACAAAGTTTTTAGCCCCACTGACTCACCGCGCGGATTATCACAGATGTTACTAAAGTTCGGCCAAGCATCAGAGCCAAGCGAACTTGAAAGCATGATAATAGCGGCGCAAAAACAAACACGAAATATTTTTAACTCAATATTTGGCGCTGTCATAAAAGAATAATATTATTAAAAACAGATAGTTGCCAGATCTCTTCGCCTGTCGTAGAAGGATCAGAATCATCTGACGTTAATCCTAGCCAGCATGATGATTTTATACTGACTTAAACTTAGGCAAGATATTCTTTTCCTGGAGTCTTTACATGTATTACGCCTGCAAAAAACAACGCCTCCTTCGCCAACTTCTACTTGGAATGGCGAGCGCGACCGCCATCTTGATCATGAATAGCGCGGCGCTTCAGGCAAAGACCTTGGCGAAAGTAAACGGCGTTGAAATTACGGATGATGATCTCAAGCTAGCCATTGACGATCTTGGTCCCGGCATTCCACGCCAGCTGGAGGGCAAAGCGCGCGAGAGCTATGTGCTCGATTTTTTGATAGACGAACAGTTGGTTGTCCAGAAAGCACAGTCCGACAAACTATCTGAAACAACAGAATTTGCGAAGAAACTCGCTTACTTACGCGACAAGGCGCTGATGGAGACATTGCTTGGTAATATCGCAAAATCCGCAGCAACAGAAACTGCAATTAAGCAGGCCTACGATGAAGCCGCAAAAAACCAAAAACCAGACACAGAATATCATGCCCATCACATACTCGTTCCATCAGAGGATGAGGCAAAAACTGCACTAAAACGCGTCAAAGGCGGAGAACCATTCGAAAAAGTCGCCGGCGAGGTTTCTAAAGATCCTGGCGCAAAAGGCGGCGATCTCGGATGGTTTACCAAGGACCGAATGGTGCCCGAATTTGGAGAAGCGGCAAGCAAACTAGAGCCAGGCCAAATTTCTGATCCGGTAAAAACCCAATTTGGATGGCATATTATAAAACTTGATGAAAAACGCGCTAAGACATTTCCACCTCTTGACCAAGTAAGAGATCAAGTGGCCCGCTATGTCGTTCAGAAGGCTCAAAGCGACCTTGTCGTTAAGCTACGAGATGGCGCGAAGATCGAGCGCACCGACCAAGCTGCCGAGCCAAGCAAGCCAGAGGAAAAGAAAAAATAACATAATAGGCGTCGGCATGACATCCATACCGACGCCCTCACTTGTGGCTCTCATGCAAGAGCCGTTAGTAAAATGTGACTCAAGCCGTTGACTAACTCAACTTCAGCGCCACTCTGAGCTTCTTAGGAAAAAATCATGGCTAAGAAAAACACAGCTGTTTCGCCGCTTGCCCCGAAACAACCGCCACATATCTCCCCCTTAGAAGGCGTTAGATTTTCCTCTGGCGCAGCTGGCATTCGTTATTCAGATCGCACAGATGTGATGATCGCTCTTCTTGATGAGGGAACGACTGTAGCAGGAGTATTTACAAAATCTAAATGCCCTTCAGCTCCCGTCGATTGGTGCCGGGCTCAACTTCGTGGCGGAAAGGCGCGCGCACTACTTGTAAACTCTGGAAACGCCAATGCTTTCACGGGTAAAGTTGGCGCTCAAGCTGTAAAACAATCTGCAAAACTTCTTGCCTCGGCTGCAGGCGTGAAAGAGAAACATGTTTTCATCGCGTCAACAGGGGTAATCGGGGAACCGTTAGACGCAACAAAATTTGAGGACGTCTTGGAGCCTCTTGTTCAGAAGTCACAACCCGATGCTTGGCTTGAAGCCGCCAGCGCTATCATGACGACTGACACCTATCCTAAACTTGCAACACGAAAAGCGCATATCGCTGGGACTGAGGTAACAATAAGCGGCTTTGCTAAAGGCGCTGGCATGATTGCCCCAGATATGGCGACAATGCTGTCCTTTATTTTTACTGACGCCTGTATCGGCGCCGAAGCTTTACAAGCAATTTTATCAAAAGAAACACAAAGCTCTTTCAATGCAATTACTGTTGATAGTGACACATCAACCTCTGATACACTCATGCTTTTTGCTACTGGCGCAGCAAAAAAGCGCGGCGCGCCAAAAGTTGATAAAGCAACGGATAAGCGTTTGGCAGACTTTAAACGCGCCTTAAGAGAGGTAATGCTCGATCTCGCCCATCAAGTCACACGAGATGGAGAGGGAGCTCGTAAGTTCATTGAGATTAATGTTACTGGGGCAGAAAACGCTAAATCGGCGAAACGTATCGCATTTTCAATTGCGAATTCACCATTAGTAAAAACCGCTATCGCAGGCGAAGACGCCAATTGGGGGCGCGTTGTTATGGCTGTTGGAAAAGCGGGAGAGCCTGCAGACCGCGACAAACTTTCTATTTGGTTCGGTAATATTCGCGTTGCTTGTCAGGGTTTGAGAGATCCAGGCTATAATGAAGAAGAGGTTTCTCAAATCATGAAAAAGGAGCATATCGTCGTAAGGGCTGATCTTGGTTTAGGAACAGGTGCGTCAACAGTCTGGACCTGCGATCTTACGAAAGAATATGTTGCCATCAACGGCGATTATCGCAGCTAAAAAAGCTGGGATTAATATGTAATTCTGATGCAGAGATCACGAAAATTGGGGTGGGCAAAAGGTCTTCTCTAATGGCGATATTTTATTTACTCAATTTTCGAGAAAATAGGATCCTCAAAGTCCATAATAACATTGATTAAGAAAATCAGTAAAAAGATAAAAATAATGAAAGCTCCTTCCTCTTGCTAAGCTAGATTTGATAATGAAACTTCTGCTTGTTGTGGCTGCCGCCCTGATTGATAGCAACAAACGTGTGCTGATCGCGCAACGCCCTCCAGGAAAACAGCTCGCAGGTTTATGGGAGTTTCCTGGAGGAAAAGTAGATCCGGATGAAAGACCAGAAGATGCTCTTATCCGTGAGTTGAGAGAAGAATTAAATATCCTTACTCTTGGAGAGAATCTTGAGCCGCTTACTTTTGCAAGCCATGCTTATGATAATTTCCATCTTATCATGCCGCTCTATGTATGCCGCAAATGGGAAGGCTGCCCGCAGTCTGCTGAAGGTCAAAACCTTGCATGGGTTAATGCGCGAGAATTGCATTGCTACAAAATGCCTGCTGCAGACATGCCTCTCATTGAGCCTTTAATCAAAATAACTGACCAATAAGTCTATTCTTGCCCTACTTCTGCTCTGACCATTGCATAAGTGGCTGGTACAGAAAGGGTCCAAACAAGACCGTCTGGCGGAAAACTTAACGTTGCAACACCGTCCAGAGCCTGGGCGACAAGCCGTTTAATAACCTTATGACCAAAGCCTTCACGTGGCGGCATTGCTATGCTTGGCCCCCCACTCTCACGCCATTCAATTTGTAATTGACCATCTTCTAGGCGCCAATTCACGGAAACGGCCCCGTCCTGACGTGAAAAACCTCCAAAAGCGAGAGCATTCGTAGCTAATTCATGAAGCGCCAGACCAATATTTTGTGCCGCCTCAGGCTTAAGCATCAACTTAGGCCCATCAATGATGGCGCGCTCATCTAATGAAACTTGAGAAACATCCAGACAGTAGGCCATTTGTGCACGAACAAGATCATGCATTGAGGCGCCGCGCCAATCTTGGGATATCAAAAGATCATGAGCCATAGAAAGCGCCTGCAGTCGCGCTCCAAATTTACGCTGGAATTCTTCCACAGAAGTTGTTCCAGCCGCAGTCTGCCGCGACATAGCCTGAACCACAGCAAGAAGATTCTTCGAACGATGAACCAATTCACGCAACAACACCCGAACATGATGCTCGCGTTGTTTACGCCCACTAATATCACGCGCTGTGCCGAGTATTCTCACAGCACGACCTGCCTCAAAGATCGTTCGGCCCCTAATCGACACCCAACGCTCTACTTGGTCAATTAAGCCAATAACACGATATTCAATCTCATAATCACCATCATTATCAGGATCCAGGGCGACATTGACGGCCTCGCGCGAACGCTGTTGGTCATGCGGATGCACGGCATTACGAAACATCTCCAGATTGGCTGGCGTATCGTAAGAAATTCCCCATAGCTGTCGCACACGCGCATCTAAATGTATTTGACCTGTAACAAGATTCCAGTCCCATACACCGGTACGGCCTGCATCCAGGGCAAGCTGCATACGCTCTAGAGCGTAGGCAGGATTGCTGATTAATTCATTTTCAACAAGCTCATGCTCCGTCTCGGCATAATAATTGCTCGATTGATCGTTGTTCACATCATCGCCCTTATTAGCTTATCAAATATCAACTAGCTCAACAGCAAAGGCAGCTTTCTCCTGTATGAAGGCAAATCTTGCTTCTGGCTTATTCCCCATTAATCTTTCGACACAATCAGCTGTTTCTTCGCGATCTTCATTCACAAGTATGACTCTGAGCAAGTGACGCTTTGTCGGATCCATAGTCGTTTCTTTCAACTGAGCCGCGCTCATTTCGCCAAGTCCCTTAAATCTGCTCGTCTCAATCTTAGCCTTGCTTGTCAGCTCATGTTGAATAAGTTCGTCACGATGCTCATTATCGCGTGCATATACGGTTTTGGCGCCTTGAGTGAGCTTGTAGAGGGGCGGCTGTGCAAGATACAAATGTCCGCGCTCAATAAGCTTAGGCATCTGCCTGTAGAAAAAAGTGATAAGCAATGACGCAATATGTGCGCCATCAACATCTGCATCTGTCATTACAATCACTTTGTCATAACGAAGATCTTCTTCGCGATAATGCGCGCCAAGGCCGCAACCAAGAGCTTGTGTTAAGTCAGCGAGCTGTTGATTGGAAACGAGCTTATCTTTGGTCGCCGACGCTACGTTTAAGATCTTGCCACGAAGCGGCAGGACCGCTTGCGTTACCCGGTTACGCGCTTCCTTTGCTGAGCCGCCAGCAGAGTCTCCCTCAACAATGAATAATTCAGAGCCTTGAGCTGAGTTATTTGTGCAATCAACAAGCTTTCCTGGCAAGCGCAGCTTACGCGTTGCTGATTTGCGGGCGACATCCTTCTCAGCGCGCCGACGCAACCTCTCCTCTGCTCGTTCAATGGCAAAGTCTAATAATTTATTTGCCTGTGAAGGGGCGCTCGCTAGCCATAAATCAAATGCGTCGCGCACCGCTGTTTCGACAATACGCGAGGCATCATTGCTCATGAGCCGGCTTTTATTTTGTCCCTGAAATTCAGGCTCCCGGATGAAAACAGATATCATCGCCGCGGCCTGCCCCATCATGTCGTCGGCGTTTATATCTTTGGCGCGCTTTGCCTGACCAATGCGTTCTGCATAATCGCGCAAAGCTTTTGTTAGCGCTAACCGAAAACCAGCTTCGTGAGCGCCGCCATCTGGCGTCGGTATTGTATTGCAATAGGAGTAAATGTAGCCATCTTCATCTGCGAGCCAGGCGATTGCCCACTCCAGGGAACCATGCCCCGCCTCTCTAGTAATCTTACCAACAAATGGTTGATCCGTGATGGCTTCTTTTCCATCTATTTCACGAGACAAATAATCCTTTAGACCGCCAGGAAAACGCAGCACAGCGTTGTGAGGGATGTCGCTCCCCGCTTCTATTAATGATGGATCACAACGCCAACGGATTTCGACACCACCAAAAAGATAGGCTTTGGACCGCGACATCCGAAAAAGGCGCGCTGGTTTCCAATGCGCGTGCTCACCAAAAATCTGACTATCGGGCTTAAATCGGACTTTTGTGCCCCGACGATTAGCAATACGTCCGAGCGACTTGAGTGGAGCAAGCGGCAAACCACGAGAAAACTGCTGGGAATAAAGACCCCCACCCGTGGCAACCTCAACTTCGAGCTTTTCGGCTAATGCATTGACGACAGAAACGCCAACACCGTGCAGTCCGCCAGAAGTTTGATAGGCGCCAGAATCAAACTTTCCTCCAGCGTGTAATGTGGTCATCACAACTTCAAGCGCCGATTTTTTTGGAAACTTAGGATGTGGATCAATTGGTATGCCGCGACCATTGTCCGTTACGCTCAACCAGCCGTCTGGCTCTACTGTAACTTCAATAAATGTCGCGTGACCAGCGACAGCTTCGTCCATGGCGTTATCAAGCACCTCGGCAAAAAGGTGGTGCATGGCGGCCTCATCAGTGCCACCGATATACATGCCTGGGCGCCGCCTGACAGGCTCAAGTCCCTCAAGGACCTCAATAGAGGCTGCTGAATACTCTACGGTGCTGTTTTTCGCTGCACGACGGGCAGATACTGCCGGCTTAGGCGCTGCTGCGCCAAAAAGATCAGATTTATTTGTCATGGCAATATATTAGGGATTCTCTATAAATTATGCGAGAGGAAACTCAAGCGACGATGTCGTGGCGTCACAGTCTTGGAAGCAACACGATCTCTTAGTCCTTTATCGCAACCGGTTGAGAGACGCCATACGCCATTCTGAAAAGTTACGCGAACATGCTGCACCACTGCTTAACTATGAAATAAACTCAAGACATAGGCTTTGATGCCTATGATTGATCAGCGTTGAGCTATGGCGGCCAATCTAAGCCTCAAAGAAATAGGATAAATTCTGACAAAATATCAATTTATCAGAAATATTAAAATTCGATCAAAGATTAGCATATGCTTCGGCCGCCCAGTCACAGCGCATGAGCATGTGCTTGCGCAACTTCCAGTCGCGCCAGACCACCGCGCACAGCTGATTGAACTTTTTCAAATGCTCTGACCTCGATCTGTCGAACGCGCTCACGCGAAACACCGAATTCTTCTGACAAGTCCTCTAGCGTAACAGGTTCGTCTGAGAGACGGCGCGCCTCAAATATTCTTCGTTCGCGCGGATTTAATACTTCCAAAGCGCTCTGCAAAGCTTTGAAGCGATTGTTTTTTTCTTCTTGAGCCAGAAGGAGCTGTTCTTGGTCGTCACTTTCATCAACGAGCCAATCTTGCCACTCACCTTCACCTTCTTCACGCAGCGGCGTGTTGAGGGAAGAGTCGCCATTCATGCGACGGTTCATATCAATGACATCTTGCTTGGAAACACCAAGCCTGTGAGCGATCTTTTCTACATTCTCCGGCTTAAGGTCTCCTTCCTCGAAGGCCGAGATACGATTTTTCGCCTTGCGTAGATTAAAAAAAAGTTTCTTTTGACTAGCGGTTGTCCCCATTTTCACAAGCGACCATGAGCGCAAGATATATTCTTGAATGGAGGCGCGTATCCACCACATTGCGTAGGTTGCAAGACGAAAGCCCTTATCTGGCTCAAATCGTTTGACAGCCTGCATCAAGCCAACATTGCCCTCAGAAATAATTTCTCCAATTGGCAAACCATAGCCTCTATAACCCATGGCTATTTTCGCGACGAGCCTCAGATGGGAGGTAATCAATTCCTGCGCAGCCTGAGTATCTTCATGTTCACGCCATCTCTTGGCAAGCATATACTCCTGCTGAGGCTCCAGCATTGGGAAACGACGAATTTCGGCAAGATATTGGGCGAGACCACCCTCAGCAACTACAGGCAAAGATTTTGCCATTTTACGATTCCTTCCGGCGGACGCCTGAAAACGGCAAGACCGCGATGCTCTGCTCCAAGATAAGTCAGCTGCATTAATACGCCACTATAGGCAAAAAACCATGATAAATGGAACAGGCTTGTCTGACGTCAGGTTTAACGTTGAATTAAGTTTCTGTAATAGTTTTAACCACTTCAAATAACTTCCCAAGCAATGTCTTATCGACTCATTCCCCCCAAAACGCCACGAAGAATGCGCTTAGCAATCTGAGTTCCAGCTGAACGCGCCGCTGACTGAACAGCTGAACGCATGGCAAGCTCAGCGGGCGACAGACGCTTTTTATCAGTTTTGCCAAAAAATATATTTATGAAACCGCCGATTGAGCCAAGCAATCCGCCGCCAGCGTCTCCAGGGGCGCCCGTCTCTGCTGCAATTGTGCTCAAGCGTTCAAAGGCAGACTCTCGATCAATCATATTATCATATTTTCCAATGAGTTTACTTGTCGATAAGATAGCCTCTCGCTCTTGAGGATCTATCGGGCCGACACGCGCCGATGGCGCAGAAACCAAGATACGCTCCACAACCTCCGGCGCGCCTTTGTCGCCAAGCATTGAAACCAGGGCCTCACCAACACTCAATTGCATGATGGCTTCTGTCGTATCGAAATCCTCGTTGTTGCGAAAAGTTTCTGCGGCGGCGCGAACGGCTTTCTGATCACGCGGCGTATAAGCTCTCAGTAGATGCTGTACGCGGTTTCCGAGCTGACCGAGGACTGAATCCGGCACATCAATTGGATTTTGGGTAACAAAATAAATCCCCACTCCCTTAGAACGAATGAGCCGCACAACCTGCTCAATAGCATTTAGTAAAATTTTTGGCGCGCCATCGAAAAGAAGATGCGCTTCATCAAAGAAGAAAACGAGTTTTGGCCGATCAAGATCTCCTACCTCTGGAAGAATCTCAAAGAGTTCTGACAGCATCCACAATAAAAAAGTCGCATAAAGACGCGGAGATCGTATTAATTTATCACAAGCTAAAATATTTATAATTCCACGATTATCACGATCTTTTTGGATGAAATCTAATATTTCAAGAGAAGGCTCACCAAAAAAATGTTCCGCGCCCTGCGTTTCGAGAATAAGAAGCTGCCGTTGGATGGCGCCAACGGAAGCTGTCGCAACAGATCCGTATTTTTTCCGCACATCAGCAGCGTTTTCTGCAACATAGGAGACAACCGCACGAAGATCTTTCAAGTCAATTAATAATAAACCCTGATCGTCCGCCACCTTGAAAACAATATTAAGAACACCTTCTTGGATGTCATTAAGCCCCAAAAGACGCGCTAACAACAAGGGACCCAGCTGCGATATTGTGGCACGTACGGGATGACCCTGCTTTCCAAAAACATCCCAAAAAACAACAGGAAACCGATCCGGATTATATTCAAGGCCAAGATCTTTTGCGCGTGCAACAAAGACCGGCTTGCTATCTCCAGCCTGAGAAAGCCCTGCGAGATCTCCTTTAACATCTGCAAGAAAAACTGAAACGCCAGCGTTTGAAAACCCTTCTGCGAGCACCTGAAGGGTCACTGTTTTGCCACTGCCGGTCGCTCCAGAAATTAACCCGTGACGATTGCCAAAAGCTAAACTAAGGTAGCGATAGGGCTGATCTGTTAATTTTGGATTCCCCCCTATAAGAATTTTATTATCGCAAATCTTCGGATCTGGCTTCATTGCAGCTAAACTCCTGCATTAGAATCAAAATAAATGCGCATAAAATTACACTTAAAAACGCCTATAGAGAATTGACGCTGCTTTCGACTGGATCACTTCCAATAATTTCAAATGGCTGATGAACCCATACAGTTCAGGTTGCCAAGAAGCTTATAAACTAGCAAGTAAAATGATAAATAATTTTTGTTCTCCAGCCCAGGTGACGCTCGCTCTCGCATGCTTTATTTATGTGACGCTACTGCTAAAGAGTTTATATATAATATAGCACGTCCATTTAGATAAAAACAGGAAATCGATGCATGGCAAAATCGCCTGCCCCAAAAGTCGCTAAATCAATTAAGAAAGCGAATAATTCTACCAAGAGAGCCACAACTGTCTCTAAATCTTTGCTTGTTGGCGCGAGCTTGTTTTTCATCGTCATATTTGCCGGTTTTGTTGCATTTACAAACAATCAAGCCTCAACTCAGGCGCCGATTGGCGGCCCCTTTCAATTGACGACACACACAGGATCTCAATTGACTGACAAAGAGTTGTTAGGAAAACCCTTTCTTGTCTTTTTCGGCTATACCCATTGCCCAGATGTTTGCCACACAACATTATTTGAGATGTCAGAAATCTTACGCGCTCTTGGCGCAAATGCAAAAATAAACGCATTATTCGTGACAGTTGATCCCGCACGAGATACGCCGCATATTTTGCAAGATTATCTTTCTAATTTTGACCCTCGAATAATTGGCTTGACTGGAAGCCCTGAACAACTTGACCCAATGCTGAAAGAATATCGAATATACGCCAAACGTGCGCCAGGCGCGGACAGCGACTACGCCGTAGACCATACCACAGCCGTTTATTTAATGGATAAAAATGGACATTTTGTGAGCCCTTTCAATGTATCAAGAAGGCCATACGACGCCGCGCGTGAGATAGAAAAATTTCTTTGATCTCTTTCTATCTTTAAAAACTTGTTAGAAAAACAATCTATCCTGGCGATGAACATATTTATTAGATAAAATATCCTTATGCTGATGTTCAACACAGATAACTCAAGAGCTGCTGTA
>DAIRFH010000121.1:0-3851 GCA_036795145.1 Methylocystis sp.
TCCCCAACCTCCGCCATAGCCATAACCGCCGTAGCCCCATCTCCTGCCATAGCCCCATCTCCTGCCATAGCCATAACCGCCATAGCCCCAGCCTCTGCCATAACCGCGCCCCCAGCCGCGACCGCCAAAGCCTCTGCCGCCCCAACCACCGCCATGGAAGCCGCCGCCGCCGCCATGAAAACCACCGCCATGTCCACCGCCGCCGCGCGCCGCCACTGGCTCGGATGCAGAGATTGAAATGCCCAGAGCAATCAAAGCAATAAGCGCAACCTTCTTAAGCATTCGTCGCCTCTCAAGGACTGGAACAACACAATGTGTGACGATTATAGACCCCTACAAGGATGAACATTGACTGAACGTGGCGGTAAAAGCTTAAAGGCCTGTGTCTTTATGACAAGAGACCAATATTAGTCAGTCGTTGCATAGCAGCCATTGGCAAGCGGCGCATTGTTCACTCTCTCCTTGATCCAAGAAACATAGAGCGGCTCCGAAGCAGAAGGCGTTGAGAAGTGCGTCTGTTCGCCAGCTAATTTTACGCGTGAAATATTCCCACCTAACGCGCACATGCGTTCTTGATAGAGCTTGCCCATTGTTGGCGGCACAACGGTGTCTTTCGCGCCCCAATAGATAATGACTGGCGCGACAGGCTTGGTTGCGGCAATGCCGCCATCAACCAAAGCCTGTGCCCATGCGCGCGAATTTAATGGCCTCTCTCTTAAAAGCTTTTTGTAAGTTGAGGCGAAAGTATAATTCAGCGTGTCTGAGGCAACATGCATGCATTTTCGTGACATAATGTCATTAATGAAACGCGCGCCTTCTTCAGTATAAATATCTGTTAACTGAAGCGATGGAAAGGAAATGGCGTTAGCCCAGAGATTCATGCTTAAGTGGGAAAAATCAAAGATATTATTAGAAAATGCAGTAATAAATTTTTCCATCAACTTTTGTGACGCATTATCATCAAGACCCTCTTTTGGAGCTAATGATGCAAGATCTGGCGGAGCCATGGCGACAAAACCGATGATATCAATATTGTCAAAAGCCGTATCTTTGCGAGCTATATAATTTGAAAGACTAGCAGCAGCTAATGTTGCGCCGCCACCTTGCGACCAACCATAAACAACGGCTTTTTTATTTCCGCCAGAAAGTTTTAGAAATCCAACTGCGCGAATGGCGTTGATGACGTCACGCCCCTGTGTGGCTGAGACCGTATATTGATGCTTTCCGCCGCCGCCAAGACCTTGATAATCTGTCCCAACAACAACGTAGCCTTGTTTGATAAATGTTGTTAACGCCGGCAAGCCATAATCTGTCCATGAGTTGCCGTTGGCCAGAAAATATTGATTTAGATCCTGGGCCGGGTTTTCGACTTGTGAGGGTCCGCAATTTTCTGCTGTTCCTGTTGTTCCATGCGCCCAGGAAATGATTGGACGCCCATGAGCAGAAATTTTTCCTTTTGGAGCGACAATAATAGCTGTTGTAATTGTTTTTCTTTCCAGGACATCAGAGGAAATATAGGCAATGCGCCATGCCTGCGCGCCTGGTACAGTTGTGACAACACGCTCTTTTTTTATAACTTCGCCTAATCTTCCATGTGGCGTTTTCTGTTGAAGGTCAGCATAGAAAGGCGCCAGTGACACAGCCAATGGCTCAGCGCTAACTGGCGATGTAAATAAAAATAATGCAGCGCTAATTTTAAGGAATTCAAAAATAAATTTACAGACTTTCACTGACGGCTCCCTCAGATAGGATTGCAAGACAGTTTTAATTTACCCGAATGAACCCAGACAATAATTTCTGTCTCTCATGCGGTATTAGCTTTAATATTGGACATTGAAAAATAATTGAGAAAATAAAAATGTCACTGATGAAATAAAAAATTCTTCGTCAATCATTATGCTTTTAAATAAACCGCTCACACTCGTTTATTTGATAATTTTTTCTCATGGGTAGATCATATCGGCTCGTGGCATGCGCCACGAGCCTAATTAAAAAAGCAAGAATGACAGCCTAACTTATAAGTTTACGCCCTCTTGCGCCATCCATTGTTGCGTTGCAGGGCTGATGTTGACGTTGGAAATCGCTTTTGGATTTACGCCGCATCGATCTCTGAGGTGGTGAAAAGCGCCATATAAACGATCTGCTTCTGCATTACCGACGCGATCCTTAGCTTCAAAATACCAAAAGCCCACTTCTGAATCGGAGTAGCCGGAAATCATACTGCAGGTGACAGTAACCGATTTTGCCGCAGCTGGCGCTATTGAAAAGCCAAAAATGACTGCCGCGCCAATGAGCAATTGTCTCATAACACTCTCCCTTTTTTATCAAAATCTGCAATTTTTATTCCACGCCTGCGAAAACTAATACAATAAAAAGAAATAGAAAAGACCATAAAAAAGCAAGAACAATACATATCGGCTGACAAAGCGATAAGGTTTTGATCAATGAATTTACTTAAATGACATTCAATCATTCTATGAGATGAAGCGCGCATAATCGTCATTTTGAGAAATTTTTAAAGAACAGTTTTATTCTTCAGATAAAATATGATTTGTTGACATAAAATATTGAAATATGCTTACAAAGCCAAACTCTTGTGAAAATAGCGCGCACAGAGTCATTAAATAGCAGGATGAAAGATGAACGTTCAGCTGACAATTACACAAAAAACAATTTTTGTTTTACGCAATTTAAGCGTCATCTGCATAATTGCGTCAGGCTTTCCCGCCCGCGCTCAAGAGGCCATAGAACAAAATATAGAAGCGGGAAGTCTTTCAGATGGGATCCTGGGAGATACGCAAGATTTTAGGGACGGCGGCATTGAAGATCTTGATCAATTCAATGGCTATCCTCACCCAGACCGCGCACAAGCTATTCGTCCGCCAAATCATCTATATGACGCAACGAGCACACGCCTGACCTCAAAGAAGCATAAATAATCCCAGAGGCTTATTTGGAGTCGTTTTTTTTCCATATCTTGAAAGATTCTTGTTTAGGCGGCTGACGCGACAGTTTTGTTGCGTTGAGAGATTTATCGTCTGACATCAATGAAACATGAGGCTCGCGCGAGGAATGTCCATCACGACGACTATGTGAGCGGGCCAGATAATCAAAGCGACCAATATATAAGAGCTCAAGCACGGCATACTCCCACAAAATGAGGGCGAATGACGTAGTTTGCGTGTGCTAATTTAACATAGTCTTAATAAACGTTAGAACAATGGCGCATCGTCTAAATCTATGACTAAAATAATTTTACTAACATTATTCAAAAATAAGACAGCGAACAGCGCTCAAAATCAGTTGTAACATGCTCTTTTACGTCACATTCTCACTCTCAAAGCAGGTAAATATAAAATTAGGATTCTTCAAACAAAAAATTTGAAGAGCCGCCAGAAAGAGATCAAGCGTTCTGCATTGATTTTAAACCCTATCTGGCAGCCAAAGACCGCGTCCTTCCGCGCAATTAATCATGCAGGTTAATCAGTCGTCCAATCGAGAGATCAGCCGCGCTACTGTTATCAACACTATGATGCGCTGAGGTTACTGGCAGGGCAAAACCGAGTAAAAAAGCAGCAATCGCCATCGCCACGATCAGCCCAAGGGACACATTGAACTGACGGCGAAAGGAAGAGTGGTTTGAGGCTTGATGAGAATAATAGGTCATGGCGTTTCCCCCGTGGTTAATGAGGGTTTAACGCTGGTTGAGTCTCAAAGATGTGCGCTAGCGCACATGTCTCATTCTGGTTGAATTTCCTTTTGCGCTAAAGATTGCAAAAGATTGAGCATTTTTAACCGTCATTGATAAAAAAAGCCCGGCCATTTCTGACCGGGCTGATTTTTATAATCCT
>DAIRFH010000037.1:0-20194 GCA_036795145.1 Methylocystis sp.
CAGTCGCAGCTGTCGCCATGACGCCCAAGGCCCAAAGTCCGAAATTCCAGAAGTTACGCCCGCCGCGGCGCAATCTGATCAGTCGCATCCCTTGAATGGCGAGTGGCAGGATTGCGGCAATTGCGCCAAAGCCAATCAACTGCATGACAACATCGGCGATAATTGCCCCTGGCGCGCCCAATAGATTTCTCACAGGCGTATTGGTTGCATGATTAAGCGAGGGATCGCGCGCAGACCATGTCATCAGCGCTACAGATAAGCCGGCTGACGCAGCGATCATGACGAGACCAATGGTTTGCTTGAACCTATTGGCTGTAAATTCGCTGATCTGTTCTGAAAGATAACCTCTGTAATGGCTACGCATGGAAAACATCGCCTAACTGGCAGAAAAAAGGGATGGATGCGATCTAAATTGGCGCGCGCCGCCAGATGTGCGTCACCAATTGTCGAAGCTTAAAATGGCTCGGTTAAGGGTCGATTAACCCTTATCCTGAGAAACAAAAATTTTATTGAAAAGGCTGGCTAGAGAGAGGCGTTTACATTGGGTTTGCATCAATGGCTGTTATTTTTTTTGAAAGAAATCGTAGATTGATTGCGCCGTCGCCTTGTTAATGCCAGGGACTTTCTCAAGGTCACAGAGCGCTGCGCGCGATACGGCCTTTGCGGACCCAAAGGCGTGCAAAAGGGCGCGCTTACGCGTTGGCCCAATTCCAGGCACTTCATCCAGCGGGTTTTTGATGAACTCTTTTTTTCTCTTGGCGCGATGCGTGCCAATGGCAAAGCGGTGTGCTTCATCTCGTAATCTTTGAATGAAATAAAGTGCAGGATCATGCGGCGACAAACGAAAAGGCTCACGCTTTTTTGTAAATATCTGCTCTCTGCCCAAGGTGCGATCTGCACCTTTTGCAATCGCAGCAAGGGTGATATCCGAAACGCCAGAGAGCGCCAAAGCTTCTTGCGCAACGCTTAATTGGCCTTGTCCGCCATCAATTAAAATAAGATCGGGCTTTGTTGGAAAGACGTCAGCCGCAGGTTGTGTCTCTTGATTTTTTGTCAATCGCGCAAAGCGTCGGGTTAACACTTCACGCATCATGCCAAAGTCATCGCCAGGCGCCAGTTCCGTATCTTTAATGTTAAATGTTCGGTAATGCGCTTTCATAAAACCACTTGGGCCAGCAACGATCATGGCGCCGATAGCTTGCGATCCACTAATATGAGAATTGTCGTAGACTTCAATTCTGGTTGGAGGCGTTTCCATATCGAACACCTTTGCAAGCGCTGCAAGCAAGGTCTGTTGATTTGCATCCTCTGAAAGTTTGCGGCTTAGCGATTGTGTTGCATTTGTCAGGGCCTGGTCGACAAGCTCTTTCTTCTCGCCGCGACGTGGGGCGATGATCTTAATGCTTTTATTATTTTTAGTTGAAAGGGCTTGTTCCAGAAGGGCTCCGTCATCAATAGGGTGAGACAGGAGTACGATCGGGGCTGGAGGATTATCATCATAAAATTGCGCTAAGAAAGCCTCAAGCACGTCATTTTCAGTTAATGAGGCGTCGGCGCGGGGAAAATACGAGCGGTTGCCCCAATTTTGATAAGCACGGAAGAAAAAAGCTTCAATGCAAAATCGCCCAGCCTCTTTTGCGACGGCAAAGACATCCGCCTGCTCAATTGTGCGTGGATTAATGCCTTGTGCGCCTTGAATGGCTGATAATGCTGAAATACGGTCACGAAGACGCGCGGCTTTCTCAAACGCCAACACTTCCGCGGCCTCAGTCATTTCCAAGGCGAGCGCTTCACGAACGCTTTGGCTTTTACCAGACAGAAACTGGCGCGCTTTCCCGACAAGCGCCGCATAATCTTCTTTTGAAATTTCTCCCGTGCATGGCGCCGAACAGCGTTTGATCTGATGCAATAAACATGGGCGAGTTCGATTGTCGTAATAGCTTTGTGAGCATGAGCGCAAAAGGAAGGCGCGCTCGAGCGCATTTAAGGCGCGATTAACCGCCCAGACACTGGCGAAAGGACCATAATAATCACCTTTTCGACCTCTCGCGCCACGATGTTTCGTGATCTGGGGAGCCTCATGATCATTGGCGATTAAAATATATGGAAAAGACTTATCATCCCGCATTAAAACATTAAAACGCGGTTTGAGTTGTTTGATCAGATTTGCTTCAAGCAACAAGGCGTCTGTCTCTGTCGCAACAGAGATGAAGATCATTGAGCTTGTTGCAGAAATCATTCGTGCAATACGATTGACGTGTCCAGCAAGCCGCGTATAGCTGGCGACGCGTTTGCGAACATTTTTTGCTTTACCGACATAAAGAACATCGCCGTTATCAGCGATCATGCGGTAAACGCCTGGGCCATCTGGCGCGTTTTTCCAATATTCACGAATGACGCCGATGCCGCGTCTGACGCTTTCTGGGGGCTCGGCGCTTTGTCCCTCAAGCGCAAGGTCCTCCTTGCTTGGGGAAGCAAGGTCGCCTTCTTCCATGTCCGCGCCACTCTCAAGGGCGGTCTCGTCAGAACTGTGAGCGCCAATCGTCATAACCCTAGATTTATGCGCGACTTTTGTTATTTGGAAGAGGCCATTCCTGATCAGGAATATCAAATCGCATTTTTTGGGTGTTTTAAGATCATGAGCGTGAGTAAAACCTCTGCCTTTCGGACAAGTTGGCGCGCCCTCGCATTCCCGATTTTTGGCGTGACGATGATGGCGACCTTCAGATATGGCGAAAACCTGCTGCTGACGATCCCGCCTTTTTTTATGTATGCGCCCTATATCATCGCCGCTATCATCCTTATTGGATCAGTATTTGCGGCATTAGAATATGCCGAAATTGTTGGCTTGAAACTTGGCGAGCCGCTTGGAACATTAGTGCTGACCATTTCAGTAACGATCATTGAAGTCGCAGTTCTATCGGTCATGATTTCTCATGGCGCGGATGATCCAACCGAAGCCCGTGAGGCTGTGTTCTCTGCGATCATGATTGTGTGTAATGGATTGGTTGGGTTATGCCTGTTGCTTGGCGGATATCGGCATGGCGAACAAGAATTACAGCCCATGGGCGCGAGCGCCTATCTCGCCGTCTTGATTGCGCTATCAGTGCTGACACTCATTCTGCCGGACTTTACAACATCCTCCGTTGGGCCGACATATACGCATAGTCAGCTGATCTTTATCAGTATTTTATCTGTCTCCTTATATGCCGCCTTTTTGTTTATACAGACGGTCAGGCATCGGTCTTATTTTCTTGATGCGCGTGCTGCAGTGCTTGGGCATAGTGAAGCCACGCCAACCAATAAGCAGACACTCTTTGCTGTCGGCGGACTTATTGTGAGTTTGATTATTGTCGCCTCGCTTGCTGAAAATGTCATTCCCGCCATGGAAGATGGCTTCAACTTTCTGGCAATTAAAAACACAAACGCGATTACCGGCGCAGCGCTTGCCGTTTTGGTCCTGTTGCCTGAGTCAATGAACGCGATCCGTGCGGCCTCGCGTAATGCGTTGCAAACTGCTCTCAATAGCGCTCTAGGTTCTGCGGTCGCCACAATCGGGCTTACGGTTCCCGCTGTTTCGGCGATGAGCCTCCTGACCGGACATGAAATCGTCTTCGGCCTGGAAAGACGCGATTCAGCAATGCTCTTGCTGACGCTGCTGATCAGCGTTGTGAGCTTTGGCGCAGGTCGAACAAACGTGCTGACTGGTCTTGTGCATATAGTTGTCTTCGCGGCATATATTTTTCTTCTTTTTGTGCCCTGACGCAGGACCTTATACTGGCGATTTTTCAAACACTGTTAGATCTCAACGTCTCACCAGCAAATTGGCGCAGCGCCCTGCTTAATGAGATAGTCATTGGTCTTTGAAAAATGCTTGCATCCGAAAAATCCCGTGTGCGCAGAAAATGGCGAGGGATGCGGGCTCTCAAGAACCAGATGTTTCGAGCGATCAATGTCGCCGCCTTTGCGTCGCGCATAGGCGCCCCAGAGTAAAAATACCAGGCCGTCACGCTTGTGTGAAAGCGTTTTGACGACGGCGTCGGTAAATTGTTCCCAGCCTTTATTTTGATGTGACCCTGGCTGATGCGCGCATACAGTAAGCGTTGCATTGAGTAAGAGCACGCCTTGTTGCGCCCAGCCTATGAGATCCCTCTGCTTGGAAATTTCGTGACCAAGGTCTGATTCAATTTCTTTGAATATATTTTGTAAGGAAGGAGGCGGTTGAACGTCAGGCGCGACGGCAAAACATAATCCGCACGCCTGTCCTGGGCCATGATATGGGTCCTGACCAAGAATAACGACCTTAACCTGATCGAAGGGACAGGCGTCGAAAGCGCGAAATATTTGGCGTGCTGGCGGATAAATGGTCTTATGCGCATATTCATCGCGAATAAATTCGCGCAACCGTAAAAAATATGGCTGATCGAATTCATCCGAAAGACAGGCGCGCCAGCTGTCATGAAGACGAATATCCTTACCCATAGATTTTCACACTCTAACAAGAAATGTGCGAGAGCCTATCGCCAAGAGCTATTCCTGCAGCGGTCCCCAGGCAGGATCTGACGCGAAGCCTGGCGTTGGCACAATTGTTTCTGATCGGCCAAAAACGTCAACCATATAAATTTTCGGGCCGCCGCCGCCTTCTCTAAAAAACATAATGAACAAGCCATTTGGCGCCCATGTGGGCCCTTCATTATGAAAGCCTTCTGTCAGAATGCGTTCGCCAGAGCCGTCAGTCTTCATGACGCCGATCGAAAAATTGCCGCCATTTTGTTTTGTGAAGGCAATATAGTCGCCTTTTGGCGACCAAACAGGCGTTGAGTAACGCCCGCTGCCAAAGGAGATGCGTTTAGCACCGCCGCCATTGGCGGACATGACATAAATCTGCTGCGCGCCGCCGCGATCGCTTTCAAATGCGATTTGTGATCCGTCTGGCGAATAGGAAGGAGAGGTGTCAATTGCATTTGTATCCGTCAGACGTGTGGTGGTGCGTGAGCGAATATCCATCGTATAAAGATTTGTCGCAGCGCCCTCTGACAAAGACATAATAATCTTTTGGCCATCAGGAGAAAAACGTGGCGAAAAGGTCATGCCTGGAAAGTTCCCAACAACTTGACGTTGGTTGCTCTCAATATTCATCAAGAGAACTTTAGGATCATCGTCGGGGCTTATCGACATATAGGTGATATCAAGCGAGGACGGGGAAAAACGCGGTGTGACGACAAGGTCGTCGCCATGCGTGATATAGCGAATATTTGCGCCATCTTGATCCATAATCGCTAATCGCTTGTGGCGATTATCTTTTGAACCCGTTTCATCAACAAAAACGATACGTGTGTCAAAAAATCCTTTTTCTCCCGTAATGCGCGTGAAGATGAGATCAGAGATAAGATGCGCAACGCGCCGTACATTGGCGGTTTCTGTAACAAATTGTTGACCTGTTACTTGCTCGCCTGTCGTCACGTCAAAAAGTCGAAACTCTGTCTTTAATTTTCCATCGCCTGATGGCTGCGCGCGGCCAGTCGCCACATATTGCGCGTTCAATGCCTTAAAGGCGGAAAGGTCTGGACGTTGATCGGGCGATTGTATCGCTGCGCTCGCTGAGCTTGGATCGAGAGGCTTTAGAAACACAGATCGCTTGAGATTGTTGTTGATGACGGAGGTGATTGTCTGCGCGGCGCTATCTCCAATAAAATTGCATATGGCGACATTGACGGGCTGGAAGCCGCCGCCTTTTAATTCGATGATACGACCTGCGCGCGCAGAGGTGAGGGGAGCGATCGCAAGGCTTGCGATCATTGTGGTGGCGGCGCGACGGGTAAAATGATTTGTCATGCGTAAACTCTTGTTTGGATCTTAAGCTTATCGCTCATGATCAATGAGTATCTTGGAAGCGAATTGTGATCTCCCGCAGACTCTGTTCATAAAAAGGCATGAACTCATCAGGTATTTTCATTGGACTGCATCTTCGAACAGCCTGCAGGGCTTGTTCCCCACGTGCTTGCTCAACAGGATTATTAGACGGGTTTAAGAGTTGCGGCCGACCTTCTAAGGCGCCGTCTCGCGTGAGATGAAATTCAACGACAGGCGTGAATGTGGCGCCGCCGAGGGTTAACGCCGAGGCCCAGCACGGATGATAGTGATCATGGATATAACCCGCGATGCGGGCTTCCATTGTTGCGGATAATTTCTGCGCAGCCCCCTCCGCAGCCCCAAGAGAGGCGGTGCGTAATTCTTGTCCAGTTGCAGCACGACGTTGCGGCGCCTCGCGTGTAAGAAGATTTAAAATACTTTCCGCGCTAAATTTTGACGTTGGCGCATTTTCCTCGCCAGATTTTGGCTTCGATCCTTTTTCCGACTTGTCCGCGACCTCGCCTTTTTCCTGCTCTTTTGTGCTTTCTAATAATTTTGCCAGCTCATCGGCTTTAAGTCGCGGCTTTGGCTTTACAGGAGGAGATGGCGTTGATTTTGTCTCGGTCTCTAGCTTTGGTCGTGGCGGCGGCGTTGGCTTGATGACTTCAGCGTCTTCTGGATCTGGTTTTGTTTCCGTTGACGCAGGTTTTTCTTTCGACGCTTGTGGCGTAATCGACTCTGTTCGTTCGTTTTCGACAGGCTTATCAAGCGCAGGCTTTGTTGAGGCCAGACGCTTTGGAGGCGTTGGCGTTATGTCTGGACGATCTGCGCCAGCTTCCGGCTGTTTGGGGGCTTGCTGAGGCGGAGAAGGCGTATCTTTCTGCGCCTGATTCAACGGGGGCTCAGGAGGCGTGTCTTGCTTGTCTGACAGCTTATCAACGCGCGGGCCTGGCGTGAGTTCTTTTGCTTTTCTTTCGCCCTTTGTGATTTGCGTCAGCTCGCTATCCGAAATGACGTCAACAGGCGTCATTTCCGTCGCATCCTCAAATTTATTCGTATTGGCGAACAAGGTCATGGCCGCAACAAACAACCCAATATGGGCGGCTACGGAAATAAGAGCGCCTGGTTTAGACCGCGAAAATCTCAATTTCGCAGACTCACTTTTTCTCCTGCTCGGTCACAAGAGCGACTTTTTTATAGCCGGCGCTGGTGACGAGTGACATAACTTCCGCAACTCTTCCGTAATTTACAGCCTTTGATCCGCGAACATAAATACGCTCATCAAAGCCTGACTTGGCGATTTCTTTTAACTTATCGAGGATCTGAGTCGTTTCAATTGGCTGATCCATCAGAAACACTTGACCTTTTTCGTCAATTGCAATGGCGATGGGTTTTTGATCAATGTTTAACGCGCCAGCTTTTGTCTGGGGTAAATCAACAGCGACGCCTGTGGCGAGCAATGGCGCGGCAACCATAAAAATAATCAGCAAAACAAGCATCACGTCAATGAATGGCGTCATATTGATTTCAGCCATTGCGCGATAACGCGGCACGCCGCGACGCCTGCGGCCGCCGCCGCCCCCTCCTGATGATACTGACGCGCCCATGCGAACTAATCCTTATTTATGGCGTCTTAAGCCGCGCGATCGCGATTAGAGCCTGTGTGCTGATCAATCTGACGCGACAGGATCGCAGAGAACTCATCAGCAAAGCTTTCCATGCGGGCTTGCGTCTTGGCGACGTCGCCTTGCATTTTATTATAGGCGATGAGCGCAGGAATAGCGGCGAACAAACCGATTGCTGTGGCGAGGAGGGCTTCAGCGATACCCGGCGCGACAACTGCAAGGGATGTGTTTTTAGAAGCGGCGATTGATCGGAATGACGTCATAATGCCCCATACCGTTCCAAACAGGCCAACGAATGGACCAGCCGACGCAACAGTTGCAAGAACAAGCAAATTGGCTTCAATCTTTTCGACTTCTCGTACGATTGACACATCCAGAACTTTTTCTATGCGCGCTTGCAGGCCCATAAAGCTTGAGCCGGCGTTTTGGAAGGAACGCTTCCACTCGCGCATAGCGGAGACAAAGAGCGTCGCATTTCCTGTTGTTGGCCGCTCGGATAATTTTGAATAGAGCTCTTCGAGAGAATTGCCCGACCAGAAGCTTTCTTCAAAACGTTCATTGGCGCGACGAAGTCTGCGAAACAGCAGCGTCTTGTCTATGATGATCGCCCAGCACCAGACCGATGCGCCAAGCAGGCAGAGCATGACGATCTTGACGACGATGTGAGCAGTCCAGAACATGCCAAGAATTGTAATTTCAGCAGCTGCGGGAGCTGCGGCGATTGGCGTTGCGGCGATATCAGCAGGGTTCATGCGGCGTCCTTGCAGGTCAATGCGTCAAAGGCGTTGCGATTGAGCGAATAGGATTTGGGTTTTGACATGTAATTTCGCCCTTTCTGGGGCTGGCGTGCGACGCACAAAATTTTGTTATCTTCCGGGTGTTAACAATCAGTTAGAGATATTTTGGGGCCGGCGCCTAGAAATGCGGCACGCACCTCTGGGGGCAGGCGTTTGGCGCGACCGTTTTCGACGCAAACGACTCTAACATGGGCCGTGACCAAAAGTTCTTCTGCGCGAACGACTTGCTGATCAAGCCCAACAGAAGCGCCGCCCACTTCTTTGACTTGTGTAACGATATCCAGAAGATCATCCATTAAGGCTGGCTTTTTGAAGTCTAAGTCCATGGCGCGGACAACAAAAAAATATGGCGCGCCGGAAGCCCCCTCCAACAAGGCGCGTTGATGGAGGCCAAGACTACGCAAAAGCTCTGTTCGACCGCGTTCCATGAAGCGCAGGTAGGAGGCATGGTAGACAAGGCCTGAAAAATCTGTGTCTTCGTAATATACGCGAACGGCGAGACGGCTGTGGATAGACCTTGCGGGGACAGACTGATCGCTCACGCTGATGGATCCTCAGCAAAGAGGCCAACTTGTCCTTCTGTTCTTGAGGGTTCAACGAGCCCTAAATGACGAAAGGCTGTTGGCGTCAACAAGCGACCGCGCGGCGTGCGTTGCAGAAAGCCCTGCTGAAGCAGATAGGGCTCAATAATATCTTCTATGGCGTCGCGCGGTTCTGAAAGCGCGGCCGCGATTGTTTCTATGCCAACCGGACCGCCGCCAAAATTAACGGCAAGCATGTTCAGATAGCGACGATCCATAATATCAAGTCCGATGGAATCGACCTCAAGTAATGACAAGGATCGGTCTGCGAGTTCGCGCGTGACAATGTCGATGCCTTCCACAATGGCAAAATCACGCACCCGGCGCAGCAGGCGCCCGGCAATGCGCGGCGTGCCACGGGAGCGTTGGGCAATTTCTCTCGCCCCATCCTCGCTCATCCCAACATTCAACACGCGCGCGCCGCGTTTAATGATGAGCTCTAACTCCTCAGGCGTATAAAAATTCAATCTGACAGGAATGCCAAAGCGATCGCGTAATGGCGTCGTTAATAATCCAGCTCTCGTGGTGGCGCCGATAAGCGTGAAACGCGCAAGATCAATTTTAACGGATCGCGCAGCTGGGCCTTCTCCAATAATTAAATCAAGCTGAAAGTCTTCCATCGCAGGATAGAGAATTTCTTCAACGGCTGGATTGAGACGATGAATTTCATCAATGAAGAGAACATCGCCTTGCTCTAAATTTGTAAGTTGTGCTGCGAGATCTCCGGCTTTGGCAATGACTGGCCCAGATGTCGAGCGAAAATTGACGCCGAGTTCTCGCGCAACAATTTGCGCCAGGGTTGTTTTACCAAGGCCAGGCGGGCCAACAAATAAAACATGATCGAGCGCGTCATTGCGCGTTTTTGCCGCCTCAATAAAAATTTTCAAATTAGCCCGTGCAGCTTCTTGGCCAGTGAAATCACGCAGCGATAGCGGGCGCAGACTTTGGTCTGGATCATCCTCGCGTTGCAAAGGACTGACGATTCTTTTGTCAGACAGTGCGTTCACGTCGCGAGCTCCTTGAGGCCCTGCCGAATTAAGGCCCCGGTCTCAGCGTTGACGCCAAGCTTATTGACGCTTGCGGCCACGGCAGCCACACATTGTGGGCGGCCATAGCCAAGGTTAACAAGAGCGGAAATAGCGTCGCGGCTTGAAGCGCTGATGCTGCTTTCTTGTAATTGGCTTCCTATTTGTTGCGTCGTGGGCGCCGTTGTTATAAAGCCCGACGCCTTATCTTTTAATTCCGACATTATGCGCGCGGCGAGTTTTGGTCCAACGCCAGGCGCGCGTCCGATGACGGCTTGTTGTTGCGTCGCAATGGCTGATGCGAGTTCTGATGTTGTGAGGATAGACAGTATCGCGAGCGCGACTTTGGCGCCGACGCCTTGAACGCTTTGCAGCAGTCGAAACCAGTCCCTCTCGCTCTGCGTGTCGAAACCAAAGAGTTTGATTGAGTCTTCGCGAACCTGCGTTTCGATTGCGAGCGTTGCAGCTTCTCCTGCTTGGGGTAATTTTTGTAGGGTGCGTTGTGAGCAGTGAACAACATAGCCAACACCATGGACATCAAGGATCACAAAATCCTCACCAAGGCTGTCAATGGCGCCCTTGAGCTTGCCAATCATGCTGATGCTCTCAAGCGTGCGCGACGATGCTGCGCATGGCAGATGGCCACAGCCAAGGCGTCAGCTGCGTCAGCGCTTGCGGCATTGCTCGTCGGCAGCAAAATGCGCACCATGGTTTGCACTTGTATTTTGTCAGCATGTCCAGATCCAACGACCGTCTTTTTAACGAGATTGGCGGCATATTCTGCAATGATAAGATTAGCCGTCGCCGGCGCCATTAAGGCAACGCCGCGCGCTTGTCCGAGCTTGAGCGCAGATTGCGGGTCACGATTTACAAAAGTCTCTTCAATTGAGGCCTCTTGCGGTTCAAACTCCGCGATGATTTGGAGCAGTCCATGATGGAGTTGACGTAGGCGTTCTCCCATCTCCAAACTTGCGCTCGGCTGGACGCAGCCGCATGCAACGAAAGAGAGGCGGGATCCTTGGCAGTCAATCACGCCCCAGCCAGTATTTCGCAATCCAGGATCAATGCCGATGATACGAATCACATCTACGCTCATCGTGACAGGGTAATCGGAAAGAAGCGTTCGAGACCAGCATAAAACCAATCTTTCATCGACGCTTCTTGCGGCCGCATCTGAAAGAAAAGATCAAAATTCACGATAAGGCGCGCCGCGGAGATAATTGACAACAGATTTAGTGCGTTTCTCTCTCATTTTTTTCAGGCGGCGCATTCGTCAATTCAATCTTGTTCACGGCTTCAACAGCGGCGTCAAAAGCCAACAGCGTCGAGGCATGACGCGCTTTATAGGCGCGGACAGGCTCTAAAACGGCGAGCGCCGCCCATTTTCCGTCTGGCGGGGGCGCGCCCTCTTTGAGGAGCGCGCGGAGCGCGTCTCTTGCCCCGCGGAGTTCAGCCGGGGTTACGCCAATGATATTTCTAGCCAGGATCGAGGCTGAGGCCTGACCTAAAGCGCATGCTCTAAGTTCATGGGCGTAGTCTGCAATCTTGCCGTCCCTGAGCGATAAATCAACGGTGACAGTTGAGCCGCAGAGCTTGGAATGCGCCGTAGCTGTAGCGTCGGGGCGCGTTAGTCTACCCACACGCGGAATATTTCCAGCCAGTTCGAGGATGCGGGTGTCGTAAATGGTCTCGATCATCAATCATGCTCTGGGCTGTTCATTTCTAGCGCAGCTCTAATATATGTAAGGCGACCACTTGTTGAAAGTAGCGTCAAACACAGGATTGCTCACATGTGGCGTTGTTATGGCGTAATGAGAGAGATGCTTTTTATTTTTACTTATAGAGATAACGCTCAAACTGAAGGATTTTGAAGGTGACGAACCAAGGGTCAGAGCACACAAAGCGCTTTACGCCGAAGTTTGATCAAAATGGACTAATCGTTTGTGTGACGATTGAACAGAAATCCAAAGATGTGCTCATGGTCGCGTACATGAATGCGTTGGCGCTGGAGCAAACGCTTGAAACCGGCGTCGCGCATTATTGGTCGCGGTCCAGACAGTCTCTTTGGCGTAAAGGCGATACCTCAGGGCAAGTGCAAAAAGTCGTCTCTCTCAAAGTGGATTGTGATCAAGACGCCTTGCTTCTTAGTGTTGAGGTGGGAGGAGATGGCAAAGCCTGTCACACAGGTCGTAAATCATGCTTCTACCGCGTTATTTTGCGCCAGGAGGGAGAAAATGAGTTGCTCTTTGTTGAGAATGAATAAGGCCGCCATGTTCATAACGAGGGTGTTATGAGATCAGTTTGTTAATGGGTAGCTGTCATGATCGCACTGGGGCGTGCTTACCAATGGGCGTAAGTTGTGTTGACGCTAGCATCTGGCGGCCGGCAATGTGAGAGGCAAAAAATGGCGCCTGAGGAAGAAAAATCCTCACTCAATCCATCCATGCGAACAGCCACGCCTGGCCCAGCTGCGCGTTCGCCCAAAAAGCTCAAAATAGGATTAGCGCTTGGGGCCGGCGCAGCACGTGGATGGGCGCATATTGGCGTCTTACGTGAGCTTCTCGCGCATGGCGTTCGACCAGATGTCGTCGCAGGCACCTCCATGGGCGCGGTGGTGGGCGGTTGTTATGCCGCAGAGAAGTTAGATCAGATTGAGCTTTTTGCCCGCTCTCTGACGCGCAGACGCGTCTTTACCCTCATGGACCTCTCTTTTACCGGCGGCAGTCTCATTGCAGGGGAAAGATTAAAAAAAGCTCTAGAGCAGGAATTAAACGATCTTATTATTGAAAAACTGAATATTCCTTTTGCAGCTGTTGCGACAGAAGTTGCAACTGGACATGAGGTTTGGCTGCAAAGAGGCCCTTTATCTTTGGCGATACGCGCCTCTTATGCCTTGCCCGGCATCTTCGAGCCCGTTCGGTTGGCTGATCGATGGCTGTTTGACGGCGCCCTTGTGAATCCTGTTCCTGTTACTGTTTGTCGCGCGCTTGGCGCTGACTTTGTTATCGCCGTTAATGTCACCGCCGACATGATGTATCGTGCAGGCGTTATTCGTGACGCGTCAGCACAGCAAGATAGGACGCTAGCGGGCGACAAGCCTTTTGATCAGAAATCCGATTTTTCCTTCATCGAGCGTTTTTTGCCAAAATATTTTGATCGTCGCGGAGATGAGGCGCCCAATGTTGGTAGCGCAATGATTGATGCATTTAATATTATTCAAGATAGGATTTTACGCTCCCGTCTTGCAGGCGATCCTCCAGATGCGATTATTACGGCGCGTATGGAGGATATTGGGATGTTTGATTTTCACAGGGCTGATAAATTAATCGATATTGGCAGGGAGGCGGCAAAAAGAACCCTGCCCAATATTCTTTCTTATTTTCCAAACCCAGATCACAAAATTTAAGTTTTTTGTTGCGTAATTTTATCAAAAAAACCAAAAAATAATAAGCCAAACATGAACCCTCCAGTGTGTGCTTCCCATGCAATGGCGTCATTGACGCCAAATGCGCGCGGGAATAGGCCAAAGCATATATTTGAGACGAACCAGATCATTATAAAAACAACGGCTGATTTATTGTTTTTTAATTCTGAGAGTGTCTCAGCAGACGTCTTGTTGATGTCGCGCTGCGCATTGTGGAGAGGGCGTAATTGGTTTGGCGTGAATATGAAGCGGGTTACTGCCGCCATTGCTCCTGAAATAGCCGCAGATGCGCCAACAACAGGCGTAAACTCCATCCAATGAAACATATAATGCGTCAGCGCGCCTGCGATGGCGCAAGCTGTCATAAAAACAAGGAAGCTAGCGGCGCCAAGCCGGCGCGCAATCGGAGAGCCAAATGCTGCGAGCGTTAAAATGTTGATGAGCAAATGTGTCCAGCTCCCATGAACGAAGGCATAGCTCATGAGCGTCAAATAGGTTTCGATGCCTAGAGGGGAGGAGATGGCAATTTCACTGAAGTCGAGCGCTTTTGCCAGATTGGAATGCTGATAATAATCGATCAGCGCTTGAGGGTTTGTCACAAGGCTCAGGCGCGCAGGAACAAAAATGAGCGATTGATAAAGGCTATGAGCTATGGCGTCTGGTCCATAAGCAATAATTATTTGTATAAAAATTAATACGCCAATCAAAGCAATAATAACATTTGGCAGATTTATAGGGCGCTCAGAAGGCTTTTGCACCGTCGACGATCCTTTGAGGCTGATGATCAGGCGAGATCGGCTTTTGCGCTCTAGGCTGCTTATTATATTTTAACGCGCGTGAGGCCCTTCGGTCTATGTGAGTATTATCTCGATTAGTCAGCAAAAGACGACAGCGACGACACTGGCAATCAAGGCTCACGCAGATGAATGCTGCGCTTTTCCTTGTTAGAATTTGAACTGCGTCAATAGGCCGGATGTTGAGACCAAAAGAAAAAGGCCTGTAGTCACAACGACAGCTTCTTGAACCGGACTTGTGTTGGCGCATCCATATAAAACGCGTTTTAGTTTTCTTAGCTGATGACGCACGCCTCGCCCCTTTAAACGCTCAATGTCCCCTCACAGGGATGATCACATGACGATGCTAGTTAACGCGCTGAGGGTAAATTATTTCTTATTAAGAAACGTTTTTTAGGCTTGCTGGGAGGATATCGTAGCTCCAAAGGACAGAGCCGCCTGTTACATCGCCGGGCTGATTGGCCCGGCTCAAAAACAAATTAGCGTCGCATTAATAGGCTAAGAACGCCTGTCGAGACCAAAAGATTGGCTTTTGGTCGCGTATAGAGGCGCTGCTGGCCGCTGTTGGGGGGAAAAAATGAGCGATCAAGATAATGATGACTTCATGAATGAGGCGGATGAGCGCGAGCAAATCACTGCGGCAATGTTGGTGAGCCTCTTTGATGCTGATGATCTGAAGGTCTTCACGGAAAAAATGCCTTTTTCTGACGCAGAAGAAATGTTCACGGAACTTCATCAGTCAGCCGTCGACAAGGTGATCGCCCTGAATGAACAGGAGCGCGCTGAGTTTATTTCTGATCTGCTGGCAGAGATGAACTGGAATTATATTATCAACGACATGCTCAATGAAGCCTCAGAGGCAGGACTCTATCGTGATGGAGAAACCAGGCTTTTGAAGGATGAGCCCGCCGCTTAAGGGTCTTTGAGGCGATCAAGGCGTCGTTTTGTCAGGGAAGCCGACGCCCTGTCACCCCAGCCTAAAGACGCAGCCTAACGGCTGTCTGTCGGGGGTAATTTTTATAAAACGCCATTTCCCCCTCTGGCGCCGAAACTGCATGGACACTGCCGGGTCAATAATGAGAGGCAGGCTCCAATGAAAGACACCTTAGGATCGCTTGCGGTCTTTTCATATTTTTGTGGATTGCTGGCGGTAGGTTTGTTTCAGGGGTTTTGAGTGATGCGCTCATTAAAAGCCTAAGGCGTTTGCGCCATAGACATAGATTTTATGATTGCGTGTCTGTGGGCTAGAGGAGGGTGTATCAAAAAGTGCTTTGTGACTGCGATGATCTTTCACCATTAGAAAGAGGAGGCAAGCATGTGGCAACATTTGATTGATTGGGATGACGAAGAGTCTTGAGATAGCGATCGTTCAACATTGAGGCTGCCGGCTTCAAGTCGGCGGTCTCTTCTTGGTTGTGAGATGTGACTGAGCGCCAGTTACTTTGATGAGTTTACTGTAAATTTTTTTTGATGCAGATCTGAGATTGCCTGACGTATTTCGTCTTTTGTGTTCATGACAATCGGTCCATGTTGCACAATGGGTTCATTCAGAGGTTGGCCGGCAATCAATAGCGCGCGCGCGCTTTTTTCAGCATTAAGAAGAACCCCGTCAGCGCTTGGATCATTTTCAAGCAACGCCATTTGACCCGCGCATATCAATTGGCTGTTTATGTGCAGCGCGCCGCGATAAACATAGACAAAAGCGTTATGGCTACTTTGGATTTTTTGCGCGAAGGACGCGCCTTCTGAAAAATGCAAATCGAGGTAGAGCGGGGTGGTTGTGGCGCGTTGCATGGCTCCGGGTGTGTCATGACTTTTCCCGGCAATAACAGTGACGCCAACACCCTCACGGGTCACGAACTTGGGTAACTCTCTCGCCTTGAAGTCTCGATACCAAGGCGCGCACATTTTATCTCGCGCAGGAAGGTTTAGCCAAAGCTGAAAGCCCTCCATGCGTCCATCAGATTGTTGTGGGATTTCGGAATGGAAGACGCCGCGTCCCGCCGTCATCCATTGAACGCCCCCATCTTCAAGAAGGCCTTTGTTCCCCTCGCTATCTTCATGCGCCATTTTGCCGGCGATCATATAGGTTACAGTTTCAAAACCGCGATGGGGATGGCTGGGAAAGCCCGCTATATATTCATCGGGGTTATCGCTTCCAAAGGCGTCCATTAAAAGAAATGGATCAAGTCTGGCGTGAAAATTTTGATCCAGAACTCTTGTTAATTTGACGCCTGCGCCGTCGGAGGTTTGGCGACCGATGACAATTGTTTCAACTTTTCTTGGGCATTCGATGCAAAAAGCCGTCATTTGGTGATCTTCTTTGTTGCGGTTTGTTTTTTAACCCGTTGCGATTGCGTCCTTGAGTTAAGTTCCTGGCGCCTGAGCCAAGCTGAAAAAAAATGATGATCAATGCGCTACGCCAACCAATAAATTCATGGCGGCGGGGACTTGTTCATTACTTATAATTTAAAAACAGTAATTTATAGCTTTATTGGTCGGAGTGGCGGGCTTCTATCTAGCCGTCTAGATAAATTGTGAACTTCACGCTACATATCTAGCTAATCTGTAGTATGAAGGTGGCAAATTCCTACTCCCCATACCCCCCCAGCGGCCGTGCGTCGCGTCATGCGAAAGCTCGGAGCGGATATTCATGACGCCCGTCGCCTGCGCAAGTTGCCAATGGCTGTCGTAGCGGAGCGTGCATTCACTTCCCGCTCAACCTTGCAAAGGGTCGAAGCTGGCGACACAAGTGTTAGTATCGGTATTTATGCAGCTGTCCTCCAGGCACTCGGTTTGCTGGAAGGGCTAGGACAGGTTGCTGACATCAGCAGCGACAGTGTCGGACAAGCATTGGCAAGTGCAGCTTTGCCCAAACATATTCACCTTAAGCGGCGAACCGGATCGTCCCACGATGGCTGACTTCGAGGTACATATCGATTTGCATGGTCGCACGCGTCCGATCGGATTGGCGAACAGCAATCATGTTCGTGGCAAGGAAACAATTCTCTTTGATTACGACCGCGCATGGCTTGATGATCCGGATCGCTTTTCGCTGGAACCGGCACTTGCACTTACACAGGGAACCTTTGCTCCACCTGCCGGTCTCGCGACCTTCGGCTCGATAGGCGACTCTGCGCCGGACACCTGGGGCCGTCGCCTGATGCAACGCGCTGAACGTCGCCTCGCCGAAATTGAGAAACGCACCGTTCATACACTCGCGGAAAGCGACTATCTGCTTGGGGTCGCAGATGAAACGCGGCTCGGCGCGCTGCGGTTTCGCTGGGTCGGCGATGAGACTTTCCAGGCTCCCATCAGGGCCGGTGTGCCTGCCTTGATCGAGCTTGGTAGGCTACTTCAGATCACCGAGCGGATCCTTCGAGCTGAGGAAACATACGAAGATCTTCAAATTATCTTCGCGCCTGGCTCCTCTCTCGGTGGCGCGCGGCCGAAGGCATCGGTCATTGACCAACATGGCCACCTTTCCATCGCCAAGTTTCCGAAGGAGACTGACGACTACAGCATAGAAACTTGGGAGGAAATTGCGCTGCGGCTAGCTGGGCATGCTGGCATAGCGACCCCTCAGCACCAACTTGTCGAAGTCGCCGGTAAGGCGGTGCTCTTATCGCGACGCTTCGATCGCAATGGCTCCATCCGCATCCCTTTCTTGTCCGCAATGGCGATGATGGGCGCTAAGGACGGCGAGCGTCGCAGCTACCCCGAAATCGTAGACGCCCTAAGCGAGTACGGTGCGCAGGGAAAGAGGGACGCGCACGAGCTCTACCGTCGCGTCGCCTTTAACGTGCTGATCTCCAATATCGACGATCATCTTCGCAACCATGGCTTTCTCTGGCTGGGGAAAGTCGGATGGGCGCTTTCACCCGCTTATGATCTTAACCCGATGCCCACCGATCTCAAGGCGCGCGTGCTGGCAACCAACATCAACCTCGACGAAGGCACGTGTTCGCTCGATCTGCTGGAACAGTCATCGGAGTATTTCGCGCTCACATTGGCGCAGGCCCGTGAAATCATCAAAGAGGTAGCGAGCGTGACGGCAACTTGGCGCGAAACTGCAAAGGATCTTGGCGTGCGGTCAGCCGAGATTTCGCGCATGGCTAGCGCCTTCGATCACGACGATCTAACGCGGGCGCTGGCGCTATGAGAATACCTTCTTTCATAATTTTAGCTCGCCAGCGGCAAGCACTATCTCTGTGGCGACGATCGATATTAATGACTGTGAGATTGAGGATTCTGGTCTCCGGGAGATCCTTCAGTTGCCGGGTGCAGCTGCTAAATGCTTTTCTAATGTTTTGCTGAATTCTCACACAAAATACCTGTTCTATCTTGCCATCGTATATTGTCTCCTCTTAGGCCCCCTAGATCATGTTCGATCTAAATTTTTCTCTAACAATTGCGATTTAAACGCAAAGAAAGCCTTCGAAAAATATTTTCCAGCAGGACATCGTCAATCTTAATTGAACTTAAATTTTATGCTTAGTGTATAAGATTGCTGAAAAAGTGTTTATAAAAATAATCTCTCGCAATTTTATAGATTGGAAAAGAAAAAAAGAATAAAAATATATTTATTCTAAATCATGAAACTTTTTGAAATTAAAAAAATTGAGTGTAGGGTTTTCAGAACGCTGGTTATTACATCAAAATTTATATGCTTAAAAAACGCGCGGAAGGTGAAAATGCCAAAAAATAAATCAATATATTCAGGCATGCCAATAGATGATTTTGAGGCTGAGTTTGATCGCCGTGGTTTTTTAAAAACAGGTGCATACGTTTCCGCAGGAGTAGCTTTAGGTCTGCCTTACTCTGAAAGTGAAGCGAAACCAAAAATTCAGGGTATATCTACAGTAGGCTCTCAATATAAAGCGCCTAGATCAATGCTCGTAAAAAACGCATCTGTATTAGTGACAATGGATAGTAGCCGTCGTGAAATCAAAGACGCTGGGTTATACCTTGAAAATGGGGTTATTAAACAAGTAGGCGCCACTTCATCGTTACCTAGCGCTGCAGACGAGATTCTGGATCTGAAGGATCACATAGTTGTTCCAGGCTTAGTTAACACTCATCATCACCTGTATCAGCATTTAACAAGAGCTGTTCCAGCGGCCCAAGATGGGAATGTATGGAACTGGTTAAAGGTTCTTTATCCGATCTGGGCAAGGATGAAGCCGAATGACGTTAAGCTTGCTATCCAGGTAGGATTAGCTGAGCTTGCTCTGTCTGGTTGTACAACAGTCTTTGATCACCAATATGTTTTCCCAAACGGATGCAGTCTCGATGACTCAATACACACAGCAGCGAACTTCGGAATGCGCTTCCATGCATCCAGAGGAAGTATGTCGCTTGGTGTCTCCAAAGGCGGCTTACCTCCTGATAGTTGTGTAGAAGATGAGGTGGCCATATTAAAAGACTGTCAGCGTGTCATTGAACTATTTCATGATAATAAATCTCAAGCGATGACACGAGTAGTTCTGGCGCCTTGTTCTCCATTTTCTGTGACTGAAGATTTGATGGTCCAGTCTGCTAAGATGGCCCGTCACTATAATGTTGGATTACATACTCATCTGGCTGAGTCGCTTAATGAGGAGAGATATACGTTGGAGAAATATAAGCTCAGACCTGTTGAGCTGATGGAAAAATTTGGATGGGTTGGTAAGGATGTATGGTTTGCGCATTCGATCCACGTCAATGATTCAGAAATTGATCTCTATGCAAGAACGGGATGCGGCGTCGCTCATTGTCCTTGCTCTAATATGCGATTAGCGTCAGGTATTGCGCCGATTAAAAAATACCGTAATGCTGGGGTCAAAGTTGGGATAGGTGTTGACGGATCGTCTAGCAATGACGGCTCGCATATGCTCGGTGAGGTCCGTCAAGCGATGCTTTTGGCCCGCCTCCTTTTAAGTGAAAATCCTGGTGGACCTCCTGATGAAAAATCTAAATGGATGAGCGCTCGTGATGTTCTTGAGATGGCAACAGTCGGAGGCGCATCTGTTCTAGGACGAGATGATATTGGCTCTCTTGAGCCAGGTAAATGTGCGGACTTCTTCGCAGTTGATCTGAATAAGGTTGGTTTTGCC
>DAIRFH010000038.1:0-20019 GCA_036795145.1 Methylocystis sp.
CCGTGAAGGCGGTCGAACCGTCGGCGCTGGCGTCGTTGCCTCAATCATTGAGTAAGCTTGCCAGCTAAACAATCAATACACTAAAGCGCGGTTAGACCGCGCTTTTTTATTTTACGATGGAAAATCAGGCGGCAAGATCTCTTTTTGTAAGATCGCGCGTGAGGGTTTCCCGCTCTGGCGCTGTCTCATTCAGCGGCTTGCTGGCCTCAAGCGCAGCAGCAACCGCAGAAATGCCGATTTCCCGGTAAAGACGTGCGAGAAGATCATGGGGATGGCCGTTGGGTTGCTCGTCGTTGAATTCATAAGCGACATGATCAAACATATGTGAGCTCGTCTAAGAGGGTTAATTTTCAAAAATAGATTTCACTAACTTGCCATGCCAACGTTAATGAACGGCTAAAAATTGAAAATTATTCAACAAATCGCTCCTGCGACATCCTCTCTCTATAGTATATTGTGGTATAGAGGCTGATGCCGTAACCAATCGGTTCAAAGTTATAATTTGAGGTTTGGATGCGCAGGCAAATTCCGCAGGAGCCATGGTCTGGGTCGGCTCTTTGGTGTCGTCGCGTTGCTATTTTTGCGGCGACTGTCGCCATCTTATCTGTGCTTCTGGCGCGGCTGCATGTTCTCGATCCAGCATCTTCGCTCGCCTCGCTTGGCGCGGCTATGGGGTTGTCGCTTATCGCCATGCTTCTATTTGGCGTTTCATGCGTTATCATTTGGAACAGCGGTCGACGTGGCATGGGCGCCTCAGTCGCGGGTGCTTTCATTTCCTTATTGACCTTAGCCTACCCGTCCTATTTGGCCTATGAAGCTATCCGCTTGCCAATTCTGTCAGATATTTCAACTGACATTGATAATCCGCCATATTTTTCTCTAACTGGCGTTGCTTATGACGCGCGTAAAGGATTTCAGCCTTCAGGAATTCCACAAAGCGCGCGACAGGCGCAACGCGCCGCCTATCCAGATGTTGAGCCAATCGTCATTGATCTGGATCCAGATGAAGCTTTTAGCCTGATTTTGAAAACAGCGAATGCTCTGGGATGGAAATTAATTGATAAGCGCCCACCAGGAGGTCGTAGTGGCGAAGGCCACGCTGATTTCATCGACAAGTCACTCATCCTGGCCATTGATGAGGATGTCACCATTAGACTAAAGCCGATGCCGGGCCAGACAAGAATAGATTTGCGTTCTGCTTCTCGTTATGGGCGCCACGACTTTGGCGCCAATGCTCAGCGTATCATCGGCTTTGCTGATGAACTGCAAACTCAGTTAGATAGTCGTTAAAATAAGCATATTACTTGCGTATTTTTTAAGGCTATTCGTGATGACTTTAAAACAGTGGGGGTAGACACAGCCATGACTGAGGAATGTGAAACTCCCTTTACCAATACTCTTCCCGAACTGTCGAATGAGGAAGCCTTAGCAGCGCTTCAAGACATGTTGCTGATCCGACGCTTCGAAGAAAAAGCCGGTCAGCTCTATGGCATGGGGGTCATTGCTGGTTTTTGCCACCTTTATATTGGTCAAGAAGCCGTCGTTGTTGGCGTTAAAATGGCGTCGCAAGCTGGAGATCAATTTACCACGAGTTATCGTGACCACGGACATATGCTTGCAATGGGGATGGATCCAAAAGGCGTTATGGCGGAACTCGCCGGTCGTCGCAGCGGCTACTCGAAAGGCAAGGGTGGATCCATGCATATGTTTTCGAGAGAAAAGAATTTTTTTGGCGGACACGGTATCGTCGGCGCGCCCGCGCCGATAGGGGCAGGCATTGCCTTTGCAAACGCCTATCGCGGCAATCACAATGTCTCGATTTCTTTTTTTGGAGAGGGCGCCGCCAATCAAGGGCAAGTCTATGAAACCTTTAACATGGCAGCCTTGTGGCGACTGCCTATTGTCTTCATCATAGAAAATAATCGCTACGCCATGGGAACAGCCATTTCACGCGCAACAGCGCAAACACAATGCTATCTTCGTGGCCAGGCTTTTTCTATCCCAGCAAAGCAAGTGGACGGTATGGATGTGCGCGCGGTTAAAGCCGCAGCCTCAGAGGCTCTTGAATGGGCGCGTAGCGGTAAGGGGCCATGTTTGCTTGAAATGCTGACCTATCGATATCGAGGCCATTCCATGTCGGATCCTGCAAAATACCGATCCAAGGAAGAGGTCGAGCGTATGCGGGAAGAACATGATCCGATAGAACAGGTCAGGTTAAGACTTATTTCCTCTGGCGTTAGCGAGGAGAGTTTAAAACAAATTGACGGCAAGGTTCGCAAAATTGTTTCTGATGCTGTTGAATTTGCAACAGCTGATAAGGAACCTGATGCGGATGAACTTTTCACAGATGTCTTGGCCTAAGGTTTTGATGCAATGAGCAACAATGTTCTTATGCCTGCGCTTTCTCCCACAATGGAGGAAGGAAAACTCACCAAATGGTTGAAAAATGAAGGCGACAAAGTTCGTGCAGGCGATGTAATTGCCGAGATTGAAACCGACAAAGCGACAATGGAAGTTGAAGCCGTCGATGAGGGTGTTTTATCTCGAATTTTGGTTCCTGCTGGCTCCGAACATGTTTTAGTCAATACCCCAATTGCCGTCATTGCAGAAGAAGGCGAAGAGACAAGTCAGGCGCCGATCGCGCCCGTTCAAGCCGCGGCACAGGAACAGCGCACAGATGGCGCTTTAAATATCGCTTCCAGCCCGACTGTTGAAATTAAACCCTCCGATCATCACGACGACGCCGCTATTGATGATATCCCCTCCGGGACAATCATGATCCCTATGACAATGCGTGAGGCTTTGCGTGATGCGATGGCGGAGGAAATGCGTCGCGACGAGAATGTTTTTATCATGGGGGAAGAAGTTGGCGAATATCAGGGCGCCTATAAAATAACGCAAGGCTTGTTACAAGAATTTGGCGCCAAACGCGTCGTCGATACGCCAATCACGGAATATGGTTTTGCAGGCGTTGGCGTTGGGGCTGCTTTTGCCGGCCTCAGACCAATTATTGAATTTATGACCTTTAATTTTTCCATGCAGGCGATTGATCATATCGTTAATTCTGCGGCTAAGACTCATTATATGAGTGGCGGGCAGATACTGTGTCCCATAGTTTTTCGTGGTCCAAATGGCGCGGCAGCGCGTGTTGGCGCGCAACATAGCCAAGATTACGCCGCATGGTATGCAAATATACCTGGGTTGATTGTTATCGCCCCCGCTAACGCCAGTGACGCTAAGGGACTGCTGAAGGCGGCGATTAGGAATGATAATCCAGTAATTTTTCTCGAAAATGAAATCCTATATGGCAAAACGTCAGACGTCCCAGCGCTGGAGGACTTTGTCCTGCCAATTGGAAAAGCGCGGATTGCAAGACGCGGCAATGACGTCACCATTGTCACATTTTCTATTGGCATGACCTACGCGCTTGCTGCGGCAGACGAGCTCGCCAAAGAGGGGATTGAAGCGGAAATAATAGATTTGCGCACATTGCGTCCATTAGATATCGCCACCATCGTTCAATCTGTGAAGAAAACAGGTCGCTGCGTTGCGGTTGAAGAGGGTTGGCCTCAGTGTGGAATGTCTTCTGAGATTGCGATGTCTATTCAATTAGAAGCCTTCGATTATCTCGATGCGCCAATCCTTCGGGTCACAGGAAAAAATGTTCCGATGCCCTATGCCGCTAATTTGGAAAAACTCGCCTTGCCAAGTGTCGCAGAAGTTATCTCTGCGGCTAAATCTGTCCTCTACAGGTAAAGCCTATGACGGACGTTTCGCCAAGCCTTATCAAAGATAGGATTTTTGCGTCTCCTTTAGCGCGCAGATTAGCCAAGCAGAAGGGCATTGATTTATCGCTCATGAGGGGCAGTGGTCCCCATGGCCGCATTATTGAAAGAGACGTTGCAACAGCTGAGCCCATTAGCTTTAATTCAGACGCGGCCCAACGCAATGCCAATCTCTCGCAGCCAGTCAGTGATGACGTCATACGTAAATACTATGAGCCTGGGGCCTATAGTGAAGTTCCTCATGACGCGATGCGTAAAGCTATTGCGCGACGACTAACTGACTCTGTCACGACCATTCCACAATTCTTTTTAGACGTCGATTGCGAAATTGATACGCTCCTGCGCCTAAGACAAGACTTCAATGGAGATGCCCCGAAAACGAAGGAAGGGGTTGTTGCCTGGAAAACCTCAGTCAATGATTATTTAATCAAAGCGCTGGCTCTTGCTCTGCAACGCGTGCCTGAAACGAACGTAACTTTTACGTCTAACGTCATGCTTAAACATCACGCTTCAAATATTGGCGTTGCTGTTGCGATACCTGGCGGCTTAATCTCCCCAATTATAAAAAATGCAGAAAAAAAGTCAGTCTTGGAGATCTCCGAAGAAGTTAAGCGACTGGCGCTTCTTGCGCGGGAACACAAACTAAGGCCCGAACAATATGAGGGCGGGGTGAGTTCCGTTTCAAATCTTGGCATGTATGGCATTAAACGATTTTCAGCCATCATTAATCCGCCTCAATCGTCCATTCTCGCGGTCGGCTTGGGTGAAGAAAGAATGGTTGTGCGGGATGGCGCGCCACACTGCGCTCAGATGATGACAATCACCTTGACGTGTGATCATCGCGCTATCGATGGCGCTCTTGGCGCTCAATTGCTCTCAGAAATTAAGCATTTCATTGAGCATCCAGCCGGTATGTTTGTTTAAGGCCAGACAAAGTGACCTACATTATCTTTAATCATTACGGTTGAGCGTATTTTTTCAAAATATTTATTTCTTATTCAATCTGCGGGCCCTATCTACACATATGTTAGATTGGTATTGGTCTGAATATCTAAACGAAAAAGTCGATAAATTTTTAAACCATGAGTGAGTGTAGGGTGCTCGTATGCCGACAGAAGAGCTGATTATCAAAGCGCTTGAAAATTTATATGGTCCCGGCGGCAAATCCCTTAGTCGGGCAGTCAGTGGAATTATGCTCTCTGGTAAAAAGGCGTTTGTGTCCTTAAGCGGCGATCCTGAAAAAAAGGACGCCTGGGAGTTGGCGCGTCGCAATGCGGAAAAGGCTATTTTGAGTTTGCCTGACATTGAGCAAGCGGTCGTTACGCTCACAGCTGAACATGCTGGGACGGCGCAAAAGGCTTCTCATGACCATCATCATTCACACAAGCATGACGCAGCGCCAAATTCGCCGCAGGCCCCAAATAATCGATCTCTGCATGAATCGCTCAAAAACATAAAACATATTGTTGCTGTCGCCTCTGGCAAAGGCGGCGTTGGAAAATCAACGACAGCAGCAAATCTATCTCTTGCCCTTGCAGCGCAGGGATGGCGCGTTGGATTGCTTGACGCCGATATTTATGGCCCGTCAATTCCCAGGCTATTTGGCGTTAATCAAAAACCAGCCGTTGATTCAAAAAAATTAACGCCGATCGATGCTTGCGGCATAAAACTTATGTCTATGGGCTTTCTCGTTGATGAGAATACGCCAATGGTATGGCGCGGACCGATGGTGACACAAGCGCTAACTCAAATGCTCAGTGAGGTGAGTTGGGGCAGTCTTGATGCTTTAATCGTCGACATGCCCCCAGGCACAGGCGATATTCAACTCACGCTGGCGCAGCAAGTTCCCCTAGCAGGCGCTGTTATTGTTACAACGCCACAAGATCTCGCGCTTATTGATGCGCGGCGTGCAATCGCGATGTTTCGTAAAGTTCATGCACCCATTCTGGGGCTGATCGAGAATATGAGTTATTTTCTTTGCCCGCATTGCAACGGCAGATCAGATATATTTTCTCATGGAGGCGCACGGCATGATGCTGAGAAATATGGCGTTCCATTTCTCGGTGAAGCGCCGTTAGACATGAGAATCCGAGAAACATCTGACTTAGGAACGCCTATTGTTTTTTCGGATCCTCATAGTTCTCAGTCGGGCGTCTTTCTTAATCTCGCAGCAAAAATAAAGACCTTGTTAGAAACAGATATTAAAAAAGCGCCGCCAAATATTATTCTCTCCTGAATAAGGATGCGGTCACACTCATTTCTATTGTCGTGACCTTTTATGTCTTGAGAGATGCGGTGAACTTTTTATCTTGCTGTGTCGCTCATAAGAACTGAAGCTTTTTAAGCAAGCTTCTCACGATGTGACGCCTTTTGTTTAATAATTATCTGGATAGAGAAAAATTTAATCATCTGATTATCAGTGTTAAGTCTTTGAGATATTATCATAATGCTTAAACCTAAGCACTCATCTTCTGGGCGATCGATATTTAGTTTTTAAACCTTATCGCGTCCTGCTTGCGAGAGGTGTGAGAAAAAGATAGTCTGTCAACAGGCGAGGGGCGCCGTCTAAGCGGCTGAGAAGCACCCATCGAACCTGATCCAGGTTATGCTGGCGTAGGGAGAGCCTGTTCACACGTATGACCGAGGCGTCATGCGTGAGGCTTCTCATGAGTGACGTGGGCATAGGCTTTTCCACTCCCCTTTAAGGAGTGAGAGGGAGTTGTTATATCATGAATATTCACGATAGAGGCCATAAAAAACCTGCTTCGGTCACAACAGGTCCGATTGGTCGGACGCAAAAAAAATATTCAGCGCCGCTTGGACATGATGACCTGCGCGTGCCTTATCGTGAACTGACGTTTGATCCATCATCGCAAGAACAGCCATTACGTCTATATGATCAGTCAGGGCCTTATAGTTGTCCCTCATTTACGCCAGATCTTGATCAGGGTCTTCCGTCCGCACGGCCTTGGTTGAGCGCGCGTGCAGGCATTCATATTTACGAGGGAAGAAAAGTTAAGCCAGAAGACAATGGTTTTGTTCAAGCAGATCAACTTGTTCAAGCTTGTCCTGCCCGTCGACACCTCTATCAAGCATCAGGTCATGAGCCTGTAACGCAATTAGAATTTGCGCGGCAGGGCATTGTTACAGAAGAAATGATTTACGTCGCTCACCGCGAAAATCTTTGTCGACATGAGGCCTTCGATCTTGCGCGCGACAGACTAGATGATGGCGAGAGCTTTGGCGCTGCAATTCCTCAATTTGTCACGCCAGAATTTGTACGTTCTGAGATTGCAGCTGGCCGCGCAATTATACCGGCAAATATCAATCATCCAGAATTAGAACCTATCATTATTGGCCGAAACTTTCTTGTTAAGGTGAATGCCAATATTGGTAATTCAGCTGTCACCTCATCTGTTGCTGAAGAGATCGAAAAAATGGTCTGGGCTATTCGGTGGGGCGCAGATACAGTTATGGATCTATCAACTGGCCGAAATATCCATAATATTCGCGACTGGATTATCAGGAATGCAAGTGTCCCCATCGGCACTGTTCCGATTTATCAGGCGCTTGAGAAAGTTGGCGGCGACGCTCTAAAGCTGGACTGGGAAGTCTTCAAAGATACGCTGATTGAGCAGGCAGAGCAGGGTGTTGATTATTTTACCATTCATGCTGGCGTGCGTCTTTCATATGTTCCGCTGACAGCCAAAAGAGTGACAGGAATCGTCTCGCGCGGCGGCTCAATCATGGCGCGTTGGTGTTTATCCAAACATAAGGAAAGTTTTCTTTATGAACGCTTTGATGAGATCTGCGATATTATGCGGCGTTATGATGTATCTTTCTCTCTTGGCGATGGTTTGCGTCCTGGCTCAAACGCAGACGCCAATGATGACGCGCAGTTTGCCGAATTAGAAACATTGGGCGAACTTACAAAAATCGCATGGTCCAAAGGCTGTCAGGTCATGATCGAGGGGCCTGGTCATGTGCCCATGCACAAAATTAAAGCCAATATGGATAAGCAGCTAAAAGTTTGTGGCGAGGCTCCCTTTTACACACTGGGTCCACTCGTGACTGACATTGCGCCAGGATATGATCATATTACCTCCGGCATTGGCGCTGCTATGATTGGTTGGTTTGGCACGGCGATGCTTTGTTATGTGACTCCCAAAGAACATTTGGGTTTGCCTGATCGCGATGATGTTAAGACAGGGGTAATAACCTATCGTATCGCTGCCCATGCCGCCGATCTCGCAAAGGGCCACCCAGCTGCGAGAGAACGTGATGACGCTATGAGCCGGGCAAGATTTGATTTTCGCTGGCATGACCAGTTTGACATCGGTCTCGATCCCGAAACAGCAAAGAAATTCCATGATGAAACATTGCCCAAAGAAGCGCATAAGGTTGCGCATTTTTGTTCTATGTGCGGACCAAAATTCTGCTCGATGCAGATAACGCGTGACCTGCGTGATGAAGCCGCCGTCATTGCAGAAAAGGAAAAAGGCATGGCGGATAAAAGCGCTGAGTTTCTGGAGAAGGGCGCCAAATTATATATTCATGACTAAGCATTGGGTCGTTTCTGGAGAAGGTTCATGAGCGATAATAAACGACCAGCGATTATTGGCGTTGTCACAGTTTCAGATCGCGCGAGCGCAGGTGTTTATGAAGATAAGGGCGGTCCAGCCATTGACGCTTATTTCCATAAAATATTGGTGTCAGACTTTGTTTTGGAGAAGCGCGTCATCCCGGATGGATTTGACTCCGTTCGCGACACATTAATTGATCTGATCGATAATGTCGGCTGCGACCTTATCGTCACGACAGGCGGCACGGGACCAAGTCCAAGAGACTTAACCCCTGAAGCGACGCTCGCGGCATGTCCAAGAGAGTTGGCCGGTTTTGGCGAGCTGATGCGCCAGGTGTCTCTGTCCCAAACCCCAACAGCCATCCTCTCACGACAAGTCGCCGCTCACCGAGGGAAATGTCTTGTGATTAATCTGCCGGGCAAACCCGCTGCTATAGAGCTGTGCCTGAATGCTGTCATGCCAGCAACGCCCTATTGTCTTGACCTCCTTGGGGCGGCTTACCTGGAGACAGATCCAGCCTTGGTTAAATCCTTTAGGCCAGTCGCCAAATAACCACCTAAAAGGGTAGGTTACACCCCTTGTGCTTATGGGCTCTATCACCCTTCTCTTGCCATACTGTGGGCTGTATAGGAGGGATGGTTTTTGCGTCCTCCAACCCCGGGCCAGCCAGAAACTTATTTCGAAGGATTTAAACTCAAATGAGTGATTTGCGTCTTGTCTTGGTTGGTGCGGCCGGAAGAATGGGTCGGATGCTTACACAAGTCATCCCCGACACGCTCGGACTGAAACTCGTTGCCGCACTGGAAAGCGTTGGCGCGACTAATCTTGGCGCAGATAGCGGCGCAACCTATGGTCAGGCTCCAAATGGCGTGCCGATAAGTTGTGATATTGCGGCGGCACTCGCGCAAGCAGACGTTGTTGTCGATTTTTCGAGTCCAGAGGCCACAGTTGAGCTCGCGCGGGCGGCGGCAAAATTCAAAGTCGCCCATATCATAGGAACAACAGGCCTCACAGAGACTGATCTGACCGTGATCAGCCAAGCAGCAGAAGAGATCGTCATCGTTCGTTCTGGCAATATGAGCCTTGGGGTCAATTTACTTGCCGTTCTGGTTGAACGCGCGGCCAAGGCCCTTGGTCCAGCATGGGATGCAGAAATTGTCGAAATGCATCATCGGCTCAAGGTAGACGCGCCATCAGGCACGGCGCTTTTGCTCGGAGAAGCCGTCGCTCGTGGCAGAGGTATTGATCTTGCAACTCACAGCGCAAGAGGCCGTGATGGCATGACCGGGCCTCGCATTGCTGGCGATATTGGTTTTGCAAGTCTGCGCGGCGGAACCGTTGTCGGCGACCATTCCGTTGTTTTTGCAGGAGCGGGTGAGCGCATTGAACTTGCGCATTACGCCGAGGATCGCGGTATCTTCGCCCGCGGCGCGTTGGCGGCGGCGCTTTGGACACGTGGTAAAGCCCCTGGATTATATTCCATGGCGGATGTGCTCGGCCTTTCTAACCATTAAAGGAACGAAAGGTCATGAACATTAGTCGCACATTGGTTCTTGTCCGGCATGGGCAGAGCGAATGGAATGCCAAAAATCTTTTCACAGGCTGGAAAAACCCAGACTTAACGCCGCTTGGCGTTCAGGAAGCGCGCCAGGCCGGGCGAGAATTAAAAAAACTTGATCTGCTGTTTAGTGTTGGTTTTACCTCATCCTTATTACGCGCTCAGCATACATTGTCGCTCATCTTTGAAGAGCTCGGCCAGTCAAATGTCCCAACCATTCGTGACCGCTCATTGAACGAACGTCATTACGGTGATTTATCCGGATTGAATAAGGACGAAGCGCGGGAAAAATGGGGCGAAGAGCAAGTGCGGTTGTGGCGCCGCTCTTATGATGTGCCGCCGCCGGGCGGCGAGAGCCTAAAAGACACCGTCGCGCGTGTCTTGCCCTTTTATTGTCAGCGTATTTTACCGCCTGTTATGCGTGGTGAAAGAGTTCTTGTGGCCGCTCATGGCAATTCTTTGCGCGCGCTTGCCATGGTGTTGGATCAATTGACGCCGGAGACTGTTCCGACCCTCGAGATTTTCACAGGGGTGCCGATTGTTTATCAGCTCAATTCTGACTCAACAGTCGCCTCAAGAACTGTATTAGAACATAAATGAGAAATTTATTTTTGTTTAAAGGCTTAAGTCACGAAAGACGCTGACTTCCTTTTCGCGCGCTAAGCGGGCGTCGTCTCCAGCTTTTACGCCACGCCATATATCAAAAATCATCGCAAGCGTAGTGATTAGTCCTATGGCTTTTCCAAAGATCAACCCAAAAGGAAAAATCAATTGATCAACTGGGATAATAAATTTCGAACCAAAAAAGAGCAGGGCAGCATTTAAAAAATATGCCGGACGGTAGAGCGCGCTCTCACGCCAGGCTTGTTTCGCATATGGTCTCGATCTTTTTTTAACAGCGCGATTATAGCCGCGGTTCATCACTAATCCGAATAAGCGGCGTTTGGGGGGCAAAGAATTTGGCCCGGCGATCAACTCGTCAGAACTTTTTAAACGTGCAAGCTGCGCTGATAACGCCAAAAGAAGATTAGCTAAAACAAGCAGAAATTTGAGCCAAGGCAATGAGACGCCGAGCTGACTGCCGAGATCAACAAAAAGCAGCTGCACCAAGGCGTTTAGGATAAAAGCGGATCGATGAAAGGCGGCAAGATTCATGTCTTGGATTTTTTCATCAATAAATTTTGCGCCAGCCTTTGATGAAGATAACTGCTCGAGAAATTGTTTTTTTTCTGGGCTGAGTTTTAAACGCCTTTCTAATTCAAGGAGATTTTCTTCTGGTTTGCCACGTCTGATTTTAAATGTCGCAAGCGCGTAAAGTGTTGTAAAACGGGAAAACGCCTGACGCGCGCTTGCATAGCTGTTTGTCACTGAGCCAAGGAGGTTTTCAGGTTCGGTTGTCATAACGACTCGTTTAGGTCGATGAAACGTTTAGTCATATCTTTAAAAATTCTACGCTTCGCCACCGTCCTGTGAGATGACGCCTCATGGTGAAAACAACGACTGAACTGCGCATCCCTGGCCACGACGGCGCCTATCACTATCCGTTGTTTTTTGATCGTGATCAACAAGCTGCGCTTGGTTTAGATATCCTCGAGGTCATCCAACAGGCGCCCCTCTTTACGTCTCATATGCCTAAAACAGGCGCGCCCATGTCTGTTTTGATGACCAATTGCGGCTCTTGTGGTTGGCTGAGCGATCAAGCTCGCGGCTATCGCTATGAGGCGCGACACCCCACAACAGGTCAGCCTTGGCCTCCAATTCCACAATCTCTGTTGCAGGCCTGGGACAGGCTCACAGAATTTTCCAAACCGCCAGAGGCCTGCCTCATTAATGTCTACACGATTAACGCTAAAATGGCGCTTCATCAGGATCGCGATGAGGCCGATCTCGATGCGCCTATCTTATCCGTCTCACTTGGCTTCGATTGTCGATTTAAAATGGGCGGCCCGACCAGAAACGCCCCCAGCGCCAATATTATTCTTGCCTCTGGCGACGCGCTCGTTCTGTCAGGGCCCGCCAGACGCAGTTTTCATGGCGTTGACAGGGTGCTGCCAACTCTTGGCGCAGATTTGCCCGAGGCTTTAAGTCGGTTTGGCGTTCGGATTAATCTGACCCTGCGCCGTGTGACGTGACGAGCGTTGCTGCGCCTTCAGTTTCAGTTCATCAAATCTGGCGTATAAGGCCTATGATGAGCTTCGATTCGATGGATATTGTCTCCTGGGTCCCGTTCGTTGTAGGTTCGCGCTCATGGTTAGGCGGTATCGTTTGCGCCATTGGCCGAAGAAGCTTTAAATGGGCTCCAGCATAAGGGGTCTTTATGATGAGGAAAGGAATGAGGATGAAGCCGATTACCCTGCTGACGTTCGCTGCGAGCGTCGCTTTAGCCGTTTCAACCGGCCAGGCTCTCGCTGCGGGCGATGCTGCTGCAGGTGAGAAAGTTTTCGCCAAGTGCAAAGCCTGTCATCAGGTCGGCGAGACGGCCAAGAACGCAGTTGCTCCTCAATTAAATGGTCTTGATGGTCGCGCCGCCGGCGCTGCGGAAGGCTATAATTATTCCGAGGCCATGAAGGGATCAGGAATTACCTGGAATGAAGCGAGCTTCAAGGAATTCGTAAAAAATCCTAAGGGCAAAGTCGCTGGCACCAAGATGATTTTCCAGGGACTGGCTTCCGATAAAGACGGCGATGATGTTTGGGCCTATCTTGCTCAATTCGCCGCCGACGGTAAGAAGAAATAATTTCTCTTACTTCCTGGACTTTGTAAAAGCGGCCTTGCATGGGCCGCTTTTATTTTTTAAGCGGTCCTTAACCGTATGAGTGGAACGCTGTGACTCGCAAAGCTGATCCGATTGCCGCTGACGCGATGCAGTCTCTCGAGACTTTGCCGGTATTTTTTCAGCTTACAGGCAAGCGCGTTCTTGTTATTGGCGGGTCAGAGGGCGCTGCTTGGAAAGCCGATCTCGCCGCCGCGACAGGCGCGAAGGTAGAAATTTATTCTCCATCTCCATGTTTGAGACTGCAAGAACTCGCAGCTGAGCGCGACAATGTTTCTCTGATTAACCGTCCCCCCAATGCTGAAGACTTTAGGAATGTGGTTCTCGCATTTGCTGCGACCTTTGATGATGAGGAGGCGGATCATGCGCGCCGGCTGGCTGATGAGGCTGGTGTTTTATTAAATTTAGCCGATCGCCCTCAGATGAGCGATTTTATCATGGGAGCGATTGTTAATCGCTCACCGCTCGTCATTGGCGTCTCAACGGGCGGCGCCTCGCCGGTATTTGCGCAGGCTGTCCGGGGGCGCATTGAAACATTAGTGCCCGCAAGTTTTATCGCCTGGGCGCGCGCTGCTCAGTCATGGCGCCCACAAGTGTTAAACTCTGGACTGGATTTTATCGGTCGAAGAGAGTTCTGGCGCAGATTTACCCGTCTCGCCTTTAAAGATATTCATCGTGCGCCGCGCGAAGAGGATCGCCAAAGCCTTCTTGAACAAACAATCACTGCTGGCGCATCTGTCGCCAAAGGACGCGTGACCTTGGTAGGGGCAGGGCCCGGGGATCCTGAGTTGATCACGCTTAAAGGAATGCGTGCACTCGCTGGCGCAGACGTTGTCCTTTTTGATGATCTTGTCCCGGCGGCAATTCTTGATTTTGCTCGCCGTGAGGCAGCCAGGATCAATGTCGGAAAACGCGGTTATGCGCCGTCCGTCCGGCAAGAGGAAATTACCAGCATGCTGATTTCGCTCGCGCAGGAAGGAAAGCATGTGGTTCGCCTCAAGGGCGGCGACCCAATGATTTTTGGGCGCGCTAATGAAGAAATCTCTGCGCTTCGTGATGCAGGAATCGATATTGATGTTGTGCCCGGCGTGACGGCAGCCTGCGCAGGCGCGGCTGCTCTTGGGCTTTCTCTGACCAGTCGTGAAGTTGCGCGCCGTCTCCAATTCATTACAGCGCATTCTAAGGACGGCGAGTTCCCAGAGGATTTTCAATGGAGCGCCTTGGCGGATCCGCGTGCGACGACCGCTGTTTATATGGGAAAGCGTACATTGCCCGCCCTCTCACAGCGATTGCTGAAAGAGGGTATGCAGCACGACACGCCAGCATTTTTAATTGAGCGGGCTTCTACTGATGAAGAGCGCATTATCAAGGGCACAATTGCGGATCTGCCATCGCTCATCGCAGATGAAGAACTGACAGGGCCTGTTTTATTGTTGATCGGACACGCCTTGCTGATGTGATATTTGCCTTATCTTTTATGCCTTACGTAAGCCGTAAAAAATCATGCTATTATTTTACGCATAAGATCAATCATATGCTTTTCATCAGGTTTTTCGGCAATATGAGTGCTAAGCCCCGCCTCATGAAGCGGGATAGCAACATCCTTGGAAAGCGCTAAATGTTGGGCGCTCTGTATCTTTGATAAAAGGCCTTCTTTTTTTATAAGTTCAAGAAATATCTGTGCGCTGCGCCGAGAGTAGTGCAGCGCCGCGTCAATCGCCCCCTCTGAAATCATGGAAATTGCTGTGTCAGATAGGCGATTTGCCGCTTGTGCGACATAAACCTCAATCGTCGTGACCAAATGACCGGCCTGTCGCAGGCCCGCTTCCAGATGGGGCTGGCGATCGCGTCCTGCGAGATAGAGAAAGTGATGAGGCGTTGGATAGCGCTGGAGCAACAGCGGCAGGATCGCTTCAGCATGACCGGCGATAATCTGTGGCGCAAAATTAACAAGCCTGGCGGCATGGGCGGTTTTTTCGCCAACAGCATGAAGCGGCAGATTTTTCACTGCTGACAGCTGCGCATAATTTAAGAAGGCTTTCGCGCTTGAGACAAGGATGGCGTCATAAGCCTTGTCAGGAATATTAGCGTTAACAGGATGGATTTCCAAAACAGGCGAGAGGCACGATTGATAACCAAATAAAGCTAATTTATCTGCCGTTCGTTGCGCATCTTCTTTCGCCCGTAAGATGAGCGCCTGTTTCACATTAATCCCTTTACGCCATACGGAAGACGTAACATGATTTCATTTCCTGCGTCGTCTCCCATCAAGGCGGCGTCGATCATTGGTCCTTGTCGGCGAACGCTGTAGGTCTCGCTGCCGTCAGCCTTTAATACCTCGCCATGGAAAGTTAATTCCTTACCGTTCAGACAGGCATAACCAGCAATCGGCGTGCGGCATGATCCATCCAAGGCGGCCAGAAAGGCTCTTTCAGCAGCCAGGGCAAAGCCAGCGCCTGTATCCAATAAGGGTTGCAAAACCTCAAGAGTAAGCGCGTCATCGGCGCGACAGGTGATGCCAATTGCGCCTTGACCTACTGCTGGGAGAAAATCCTCCAACGAGAGAATGGATGTCGCCACTCCTTCTAGTCCCAATCGCTTTAATCCCGCCAAGGCCAGAAGCGTTGCGTCTATTTCTCCCTCTTGCACGCGTCTTAGTCGCGTCTCGACATTGCCACGCAGCAATTTTGTTTGAAGATCAGGTCTTTTTCGTTTGATTTGCGCGGCGCGGCGTAAAGAGGCTGTCCCAATAATTGAGCCTTGAGCCAGACCCTCCAGCGTGATCCCATCGCGACCAATCCATGCGTCTCGGACGTCCTCTCGCGCAAGAAATCCTGCAATTTTGATCTGACTTGGCAAATGCGTTGGCAGATCTTTTGATGAATGAACGGCTAAATCGACCTGATCGTCGATCAAAGCGCTATCAAGCTCCTTTGTAAAAAGACCTTTCCCCCCCGCCTCGGAGAGCGGGCGATCTTGGATCTGATCTCCGCTTGTTCGGATAACAGTTATTGGAAAATCATCTTCGCTGCGACCACAGGCCTGCGCTAATTTTGCGCGCAGCTGCCGGGCTTGCGCCAAGGCGAGAGGGCTTCCTCGCGTGCCAATACGGAAGGGGTCATTTTTCATCGAGCGCCTGAAGCTAGGGTGTGCCGGCGACTATAGTCGTCCGGCGCTTGAGGGCAACAGTGGCGTTCTCAAAAGGATGTTAAACGATCGGTAAAAGCCCGCAGCTGGCCGTGTCTGGCTAAAGAGTCGCGCTTTTAATTCTTAAACGTCGCACTCAAGGCGCGAGATTGTCTTGCAAGAAAGAAACATGTTTTGGCGCTTATGCCTGTCTCGCCTCAGGACATGAGCCTTTGGGGGGCGCGCGCGTGCATGTTCTTGCGCTTTCCTAGGACAAGAATTCGGGCTAGATCACCCTCATGTCAAAACATCCCGCCTATATGATTTCCACCGCCATTCCATACGCCAATGGAGCCCCTCATATTGGCCATGCCTATGAACGCATCGCTACTGACGCCTTTGCGCGCTGGCAGCGATTAGACGGGCATGAGGTTTTGTTCATCACTGGCATGGATGAACATGGGCAAAAGATGCAACGAACTGCTGAGCAGCAGGGCATAAGCCCTCAACAGCTCGCAGATCTCACAGCAGGCCAGTTCGCCAGAATGGGCGAGGCCTTAAACGCGCGCGCAGACGACATTGTACGCACGACGCAAGAGCGGCATAAACACGCCGTATTAGAAATCTGGAAGCGGATGGCGGCGCGTGGAGATCTCTATCTTTCAAAATACTCGGGTTGGTATTCTGTCCGTGATGAAGCCTATTATGATGAAAGCGAATTAACAGAGCGGGAAGGCAAGAGGTTTGCGCCTACTGGAACGCCCGTGGAATGGGTCGAGGAAGAGAGCTGGTTTTTTCGTCTATCGAAATATGCGCAGCCGCTCCTGGACCATTATGCGGCCTGTCCCGACTTCATCACCCCAGATCAATATCGCAATGAGATTGTCGCTTTTGTGAAACGGGGACTGTCAGATCTTTCCGTCTCTCGAACGACTTTTAATTGGGGCATTCCAATTCCTGCCGATGCGCAGACTACGGCTGATCATGTGATGTATGTCTGGGTCGATGCGCTGACAAATTACATCACGGCGACGGGTTGGCTAACGGATCCTGATGGGGAGCGTGCGCATTTTTGGCCGGCAAACGCGCATGTCATTGGCAAGGATATTACGCGGTTTCACGCCATCTACTGGCCAGCCTTTCTCATGTCGGCCGGCGCGCCTCTGCCAAAGCAAATTGTTGTTCACGGCTTCTTGTTTTCTCGCGGCGAGAAAATGTCAAAGTCGCTTGGCAATGTTGTTGATCCCATCGCCCTGGCGCAACAATATGGCGTTGATCAGCTGCGATATTTTCTACTGCGTGAAATCCCTTTCGGGCAGGACGGAAATTATTCGCATGAGGCGATTATTAATCGCATCAATGCCGACCTGGCGAATGATTTGGGCAATTTAGCCCAGCGGTCCTTATCAATGATTGCTAAAAACTGCGCGGCGGCAGTGCCCCATAGATCAACATTTACTGATCAGGATGAAGAGATTTTGGATATGGCGGGGGCGGCTGTAATGAGCGCGCGTCGCGCCATGTCCAGCTATATGCCGCACCAAGCGCTTGCTGACATCTTTCGGGTGATTTCGGAAGCCAATCGTTATTTTGCCGGTGAGGAGCCCTGGTCTAAGAAGAAAACTGATCCTGCGCGCATGGAGACGATCCTATATGTAACGGCGGAAACGCTGCGTCGGGTCGGGATTGTCCTGCAGCCCTTTATTCCAGAGGCGGCGGGGAAGCTTCTTGATCTGTTAAATGTTGGTCCAGATCACCGGGATTTTATTCATGTCAGCGCAGAATATGCGCTTGAAGTTGGGACACCCTTGCCCCCACCCGTCCCAATCTTTCCGCGTTATGTGGAGGAAACGGTTGATGTTTAGCTCGGGAAAGGGGATGCGTCTTTGACCCTCATAGACACCCATTGTCATCTCGACTTCCCGGACTTTGAAGCCGAGCGTAGCGCCATTATTCAACGCGCCGAAGCGCGTGGCGTTCGGCGTTTAATTACAATTTCTACGCATATATCCAGAGCCGCTAACATTAGATCAATAGCAGAAGCTAATGAAAATGTTTATTTTACCGTCGGAACTCATCCTCATCATTCACATGAGGAGGCAGAGCCAACTGTAGAAGATTTGGTCCAGCTGTCATGCCATCCAAAATGCGTTGGCCTCGGTGAGGCAGGTTTAGATTATCATTATGATCAGGCTCCGCGTGAGATCTCGCGTCGTGTTTTTCTTACCCATATTGCAGCAGCGCGCCAGACAGGCTTACCGTTAGTGATTCATACAAGAGATGCAGATGAGGATTGCGCAGCAATATTAACAGAGGAAATGGGGAAGGGGCGTTTTCCTGCCTTACTGCATTGTTTTACAAGTGGTTATGAGCTTGCTCAAACAGCAGTCGCGCTCGGTCTTTATATCTCTTTTTCAGGTGTTTTGACCTTTAAGAATGCTCAAGAACTGCGTGAAACGGCCAAAAGCATTCCTCTCTCTCGATTGCTCGTTGAAACAGACGCGCCTTTTCTTGCGCCCGTTCCCCATCGCGGCAAACGCAATGAACCTGCTTTCGTCGTTGATACGGCGCGCGTGCTTGCGGAAATAAAGGGGGTGAGTGAGAAAGAATTGGCGCAGGCGACAACAGAAAACGCACTGAAGTTATTTTCTAAAATGCCGCCGCTGGAATTAGCAGCCTAATGCTTTCTGTCACAATCCTTGGCTGCGGCTCTTCAGGCGGTGTGCCGCGTGTCGGGCAGGGTTGGGGTAAGTGTAACCCGAATAATCCTAAAAACCGCCGTCGCCGCTGTTCGATCCTTGTAACAAAAGAAGCAAGCGGCGCTGCGACGCAAGTGCTTGTGGATACTGGGCCTGATCTGCGTGAACAGTTGATTTCAGCTGACATTCACCGCCTAGACGCAGTGCTTTACACCCATCCCCACGCGGATCATACGCATGGGATTGATGATTTACGCGGCCTTGTCATCATGAATGGACGGCGTATTCCAGCCTATATGGATGAGCCGACCTCACAGCGCCTTGCGCATAAATTTGATTATATTTTTGAAACGCCGCCAGGAAGTTTTTATCCGCCCTTGATGACGGAACACCGCTTATATGACGGACAAGACATCGATATTGACGGTCCAGGAGGTCTGATTACGGCGACGCCGTTCAGACTTGATCATGGCGATATGGACGCGCTTGGCTTTCGTTTTGGAAATATCGCCTATACGCCAGATCTTCATTCCATTCCGCCTGAGAGCGCGCCGTTTCTGCAAAACCTTGATCTATGGATTATTGACGCCTTGCGCTACCAGCGTCATGGCACGCATCTAAATGTTGAGCAGGCTCTTGAGTTGATCGTTCGTTTTAACGCCAAACGGGCCGTCTTGACGGATCTTCATGTGGATTTGGATTACGACGCCTTATCCGCCATTTTACCGTCAAACGTTATTGCCGCCTATGATGGCTTGAGTCTTGTAGCTTAATAAACAGTGTCTTAGATGGTTTTTGACCTGTATTTAGGTTCCATAATATAGATTATGCGAAACAAGGGTATGGGCTAGTGAGGCGCTCTTCATGTCCCTTTAGGGCTTGGCCTTCAGCGCCTGCATGTAACGTTGGATTGGCGGCCTCACCCATTCATTGCTCATCTTGACCAGAGGCAAATAAAAAAATTGATTTTGGATTGAAAATATTTCGCCAGTTTCACGTAAATCTGCTAAAAAGCCGTGTTCGAGCGGGACTATATGGTAATCAAACAGCATATCTCATCGTTATAAACCAAGTTACCCTAGTGTTTCCTGGACTAAGCATTGAGATGACGCATTTGACATAAATGTCTCGCCGTTATTGGCGGAGACGAGCAGGTTAACATGAGCAAAGGTAGAGATTTCCGGGGTCCGCGTAAGCGCGGTTTTGATGATGACGCCCCGTTTGGATATGACGCACCCAGGCAGAGCCGACCACCACGTTCCCCCTTTGGAGGCGGTGGTTTTGGAGATGCTCCCCCGCCGCCGCCGCCGATGGAAGGTCCCTCAGTAGAGGCCATCGTTAAATGGTTCAAAAATGACAAGGGCTTTGGTTTCGTCGAATTAGGAAATGGAACCGGAGACGCTTTCCTTCATATCGGCGCCGTTCAGGCAGCCGGATATGACTCACTTCCTCCAGGCGCAAAGCTTGAAGTGCAAGTAACCAACTCAGTAAAAGG
>DAIRFH010000122.1:0-3688 GCA_036795145.1 Methylocystis sp.
GCCTTATCAATGGCGTCAACATATTCCCGCGCGGAGCCATCCATCGCAGGCGCTTCGTCGCCAACAAGATGCACCAGCGCGTTATCGACGCCTAAGCCGGCCAGAGCGGCAAGAACATGTTCGACCGTTGACGCCTGCACGCCCTGAGACGACAGACACATGTGCAGGCGGGTCGCCTCTATCAGGGACCAGTGCGCGTCAATTTCGCGCCCATCGACAATAAAGACGATCCCGCTATCGGCGCTCGCTGGCGACAAGGTGAGACGTGCGTCACGACCTGTATGCGCGCCGCGTCCAGAAAGAGACACGCTGCGCTCAAGCGTCTTTTGATAAATCTCATGTCGATTGTGTCGAATGACGCGCCCCTGTGCTTGGGAGTGATTGTTTGGAAAAATCAATCACAGGCCGTGAATTTATAAACGACGATGGCCGGCAAGCTCCAGTAACGCTTTATTACGTTTTGTAACAATGAAATGAGCTTTTAAAAAACAAAGGCCTGCTCGAAGCAGGCCTTTGACGTTCTTAGATCCTGACGCCTTAGTTGTGAGATTGACGACGCAAAAAAGCGGGAATCTCAAGGTGATCCTCTTCCACAACGCGCGCTGGGGCTTGGCGACGACTTTGAATCTCCAGACCTGTCGGCGCTGGCGCCGCAGGCCGCTTGGCATATTCCGCGTGTTGAGGCGACGGGCCATTATGAGCTGGCATTGGCGCGCGTGGCGGCGCCATTGTGGCAGCTGGATAGGCTTGCGCCGGCGGCGGCGGCGGCGTGTGCATCGCCTCTTCTTGGCGGCTGGCGCCAAATGAGGCGAGACGTTCGAAAATAGACTTGCGTCTTTGATCCTGTTGCGGCGCTTCGCCACGCTGCTGGCGGAGCTGATCTTGGACAGGACGAGGAAAATCCTCAACCTGCGGCATACGCGGCGCGCGGGGCGTCTCAGCCGCTGGCGGCACATAAGGCGCTGCAATTTGCTCGGCGGCCAAAGGCGGCTCAATAACCGTTCTCGGCGCGCTGTATGTTGCTGGACGCGCAGCAATAGGTTCGAAGTGAACACCATGTGTTTGCACTGGCGCCGGCGGCGCAACAGGCGCCTCTGGTTCAGCGTGATAGGCTGGCTGTGCCGGCGCCGTCTCGCGGGCCTCAGGCTGATAGCTCTGTGGCGCAGGGGCTGGCGTCGCAACAACAGTCGCGAGAGCGGCGACGGGCTGCTGCATCACGCGCTGCTGCGTCATTTGCTGACGCATCCGTTCAGCTGCCTCCGCCATGCGCGCTTCGCTGGTGGGATCATCGACGGTAATGGTCGCGAGATCAATTCCCGTGGCCACAACAGACACGCGCACGACGCCCTCGAGAGAGGAGTCAAATGTTGCGCCAAGAATAATATTGGCGTCTTCATCAACTTCCTGACGAATACGGCTTGCGGCTTCATCAACCTCATACAGCGTTAAATCATGACCGCCGGTGATTGATATCAAAAGGCCACGCGCGCCCTTCATTGAAACTTCGTCAAGCAGAGGATTGGCGATCGCCGCTTCAGCAGCAAGATTTGCTCTGCGCTCGCCAGTAGCCTCGCCTGTGCCCATCATCGCTTTGCCCATGCCGCGCATGATTGACCGCACGTCGGCGAAATCAAGATTGATCAAGCCTTCCTTGACCATCAGATCGGTGACAGAAGCAACGCCCGAATACAGCACCTCATCGGCCATCGCAAAGGCGTCTGCGAAGGTTGTTTTCTCCGTCGCAATGCGGAACAAATTCTGATTTGGAATGACGATCAACGTATCAACGCATTTTTGCAATTCAGAGATGCCTGAGTCAGCAATCCGAAGACGGCGTTGACCCTCAAAATGAAATGGCTTGGTGACAACGCCAACGGTAAGAATGCCCATTTCACGCGCAATCTGCGCAATCACTGGCGCGGCGCCTGTTCCTGTGCCGCCACCCATGCCAGCCGTCACAAAGCACATATGCGCGCCATGCAACTGATCGCGAATTTCGTCACGCGCTTCCTCTGCCGCCGCACGACCAATTTCTGGCTGCGCGCCGGCGCCCAAACCCTCGGTAACCTGAAGGCCCATTTGAATGACACGCTCAGCCTGCGATGACGCCAAAGCCTGCGCATCAGTATTTGCAACGAGGAAATCGACGCCGGAAAGACCCGAGGCGATCATATTATTAACAGCATTGCAGCCGCCGCCGCCGACGCCGCAAACGATGATCCGGGGCTTTAATTCCCGTAACTCGGGAGCTTTCAGATTAATCGTCATTTTACAGGCCTCTCACTCTTCTCTTTTTACATCGGCGTCGGTTGTCTTGGTCCTTGGACGCCCGTCGCCGAACGCTTCGTCCTCGGTCATTTTCGTGCGACGCTGTCTGATCAAGACAGCGCATGACAAAAAAGAATCACTTGCTGCTGTGATCCTAAAAGCTTTCTCTTAACCATCTACTGACGCGCGTAACGTAAGTATCGGCGCCAACTGCTGCGCGATGCTCACGACGCGGCTCGAAATATTCATGACCAGCGACTTGCGGATAAACGAGCAAGCCCGCGACAGCAGCAAAGGCTGGCGATTGCGCTGATTGCGCCAAACCATCAATACCCATTGGTCGCCCAATACGCGCTTGGCCGCCAAGGATCTGACGCGCTGCTTCTGTCATACCGTTGAGTTGACTCGCACCGCCCGTCAGCACAATGCGCCGATTGGGGCCAACAGGAAAACCGGCGCGCTTTAGTCGATCGCGAATAAATTCGAGCGTCTCTTCCACGCGCGGACGAATGATGCGCACGAGCTGCGCCTTGGAGGCGTGCGCGCGATGTGTCCCATGTTCGCCGACATGATCATAAGCGATCATGTCACGATCATCAGAGGATGAGGCGATGACAGAACCATGCAGCGTCTTGAGGCGCTCTGCGTCAGCAAGACGTGCGTCTAAGCCGCGCGCAATGTCCATTGTCACATGCGCGCCACCAAGCGTGACGGCGTCAAGATGCATCATCTCGCCTCTATCGAAGACGGCAAGAGAGGTTGATCCTGCGCCCATATCAATCAACAACACGCCCATCTCTGCTTCATCGGGCTCAAGAACGGACAAAGCCGCCGCGTAAGGCGCTGCAGGAATCCCCTCAACACCCAAATGGCCGCGCTCAACGGCGAGAATGAGATTGCGCACCGCCGTCTGGTCGCAGGTGGCGACATGCAAATCGACGCCAAGCTCATCGCCAATCATATCTTTCGGCTCATGAATGCCGGTGACGCCATCAAGAGAAAAGCCCGTCGGCAAAGAATGCAAGGCTACACGACCACGATGCAACTCATGCGCAGCAGACGCCTCAAGCACACGATGGATGTCGTCGATCGCCACCTCTCGACCGCCAATGTCGCAGGTTGCGTTGAAATGCTGAGACGCCAATCTGCCGCCAGAGGCCGTCACAATCACATGATCAACCTGCATGCCGCACATACGTTCGGCTGCGTCTACGGTCTGGCGTATCGCACGTTCAGCCTCGTCCATATCTACGACAAGGCCATTTTTAATTCCGCGCGCACGTTGATGTCCAAGACCGATGACGCGCGCGCGATGCGTACGCCAATCTCCCGCCGCAACATCTGACAGCGGGCTTAATCGCGCAATGACGCAAGCAATTTTTGACGTGCCAACATCCAGCGCCGCAAAAGTTGCAGAGCG
>DAIRFH010000123.1:0-3624 GCA_036795145.1 Methylocystis sp.
ACGGATAATGTTCCAGGCGCCAAAGGCATCGGTTTAAAGACGGCGGCGCAGCTGATTAATGAATTTGGCGATCTCGATAATTTGTTGTCGCAGGCTACGCACATTAAGCAGCCCAAAAGACGAGAGGCGTTAACAGAGCCAGAAGCGGTTGCGCGCATCAAGCTGTCAAAAAAATTAGTAGAGCTGGTTCAAAATGTTCCGCTACGCGTGCCGCTCGATGATCTTGGCTTATGCGAGCCAGATGGAAAAACTTTGGTCGCATTCCTGCAAGCAATGGAATTTACAACACTCACGCGTCGAGTCGCAGAGCTCTATGACGTGGAGGCGACGACGATTGCGCCAGATCCAGCGTTTTGCGGGCCTGCTGGATGGCGCGGCCGCGACGGTCAAGCGCAACCTCACACGGCGCAGCATGAAGTACAGAAAGACCAGAAAGACGATCGTCGGATTGTTGATGGCGACACGCCGCAGCGTCACGCGATGCTACGGGATGCGCAAGCAAAAGCCCAAAAGATTGACCGCGCCTTATATGAAACCATCACGACGCTGACGCAGCTCGATCAATGGATTGCCCATGCGCATCAGGCTGGCGTTGTCGCGCTTGATACGGAAACAACCTCTCTTGATCCGATGCAATGTCGTCTTGTCGGCGTTTCTTTATCAACTGCGCCTGGCGTTGCCTGCTATCTTCCGCTGCAACATTGCGAGGCAGGCCCAGGCGATCTTTTTGGCGGCGCAGCCTTGCTGCCAGGTCAACTGTCCATCAACGCAGCCATTGAGAGATTAAAGCCGCTGTTTGAAGACCCGTCAGTTCTTAAAATTGCGCATAATATGAAATATGATCTCTTGGTGTTGGCGCGTTACGGCATAGCGGTCGCGCCGATTGAAGATACGATGCTTATTTCCTACGCGCTCGATACGGGTCGAAATAACCATGGGCTTGATGAGCTTGCGCTGAAACATTTGGGGCATGAAAATATCCCCTTCTCTGCGGTGGCGGGATCAGGACGCACTTTTATCGGTTTTGAACATGTGGCGATCGATAAGGCGACGGAATACGCCGCAGAAGATGCAGATGTGGCCCTGCGCTTATGGCGCGTGTTGCATCCGCGCCTGTGTGCTGAGCAATTAACAAATGTGTATCAGACGCTTGAGCGGCCAATGGTGGCGACGCTTGCCGCGATGGAGCGCCGCGGCGTCATGATTGATCGCGTGATGCTCTCAAGACTTTCAGGAGAGTTTGCGCAAGATATGGCGCGTTTAGAGGCGGAGATTTTTCATCAAGCTGGCGAAAGCTTTAATCTTGCCTCGCCTAAGCAACTTGGTGAAATTCTATTTGTGAAAATGGGATTGCCTGGCGCAAAGAAGACGGCGACGGGCGCTTGGTCAACTTCTGCTGACGCGCTGGAGGAGTTAGCCGCTGAGGGTAACGCTTTTGTGCGATTAATTCTCGACTGGCGACAATTAGCGAAGTTAAAGAGCACCTATGCAGATGCTTTGCCCGGCTTCATTAATCCGCAGACGGGCCGCGTGCATACGTCTTACTCACTTGCCTCAACAACAACAGGACGCCTGTCTTCTTCCGACCCAAATCTGCAAAATATTCCCGTGCGCAATGAGGCTGGTCGTAAAATCAGAAAGGCGTTTATCGCCGCGCCGGATCATTTGCTTATTTCTGCTGATTATTCACAAATTGAATTACGACTATTGGCGCATATCGCCGATATTCCGCAACTAAAGCAGGCTTTCGCCGATAATATTGATATTCATGCAATGACGGCCAGCGAAATGTTTGGCGTGCCTGTCAAAGACATGCCGTCTGATGTGAGGCGCCGTGCGAAAGCAATTAACTTTGGCATCATCTATGGCATTTCGGCTTTTGGTCTTGCCAATCAGCTGTCGATTCCGCGCGATGAGGCTGCGGCTTATATCAAGCGCTACTTCGAGCGTTTCCCAGGCATTCGCGATTATATGGAGTCAATTAAGAAGCTTGTTCGCGAAAAGATGTCGGTGACAACCATTTTTGGTCGGGTCTGCCATTTCCCGCGCATCGCTTCCGCAAATGCTTCTGATCGCGCTTTTTTTGAACGCGCCGCAATTAATGCGCCTATTCAAGGGGCCGCGGCAGATATTATTCGCCGCGCCATGGCGCATATGGATCTTGCCTTATGCGAGGCGGGCCTTGCTGCGCGCATGTTGTTGCAGGTTCATGATGAGCTGGTGTTTGAAGCGCCAAAAGCAGAAGCTGACGCAACCATTGATGTTGTGCGAAGGGTGATGGAAAACGCACCGCTTCCAGCTGTCAATTTAAGCGTGCCGCTGAAGGTTGACGCCCGCGCCGCTTTAAACTGGGATGAAGCGCATTAGGCGATGGTCTTAGAGGCCGCCGCCGTCAATCATTGCATCTTTGTCACTTTGATTTGTCTGCGCTGCAGCCACACGCCAGAGTTTTTCATGGATATAGTAGAGACCAGCGAGCGCGAGCGTCTGTGACAGGCCAATCTCAAGAGCAAGCGTCGTCTCCTTAATGAAGACATAAGCGAGCGCGCTTGTTAAGAGCGCCGTCGTGAAAACGAAGCTCGCCATTTTTCCGCTGCGTCCAGCAAGCGGGCCTGCAGGAGACGCAACAGGCACGCCTTCCATGGAGGCGTAGCTCAGATCTGAGAGTGCAGGCGTTGCGCGCGAAGACGAAGCCGCAACCGCTTTGACCATGCCTACCGCAACGGTTTCATTGGTGATGCGGTCAATAAGGATAAAGCCTCCGGTCTCGCGATTCTCTGTAAAGGGATCGCAAGCGACAGCTGTTTCAAGCGCAAGTTTCGCTTCGCCCATTTCATTGAATTCAAGCGTGGAGCCTGTGGGAATAGGTTCGGCGAGACCGGTTTCAATCTCAATATGCGCGTCGACGCTGACAATATGGGCCGGCGTTATTTTCGTGCCGATTTTCAGCAAATAGCTTTTGCCGGGAATAAGCGGCTCACGCACCAGCCAAAGAATCTTCGCTTCAAGTCGATCGCCAACTTTGGCGGGAGAGACGGGCGAGCACAAAAGGTCGCCGCGGGAGATATCAATTTCTTCAGTGAGCGTTAGTGTAACAGATTGACCAGAAACGCCGCTTTCAAGATCGCCGTCATAGGTGACGATACGCGCGACGCGCGTGTCGCGGCCCGCCGGTAGAATGCGGATAATATCATCGGGACGGATGTTGCCGCCGCTGATGAGGCCAGAAAAACCTCTAAAATCGAGATTAGGTCGATTGACCCATTGAACTGGAAAACGAAAGGGCGCGATCTGGGTGGTGTCTTCAATGGCGACGGCCTCAAGGTAGCCAAGAAGCGGCGGTCCCTTATGCCAGTCCATGTGAGTGCTTTTTTTGACAAGATTGTCGCCGTCCTTGGCGACGAGAGGCGCAACGTAAATTGACGTGAAACGAAGATTTTTTGCAAAGTCGCGGAAGTCCGCTTCAATCTTGCGAAACACCTCTTCGCTATAGTCGACGAGGTCCATTTTGTTGACGGCGACAACAACATGGCGCACGCCAAACATTGATGTGATCACGCTATGGCGACGGGTTTGCGGCAAGATGCCCTTGCGCGCGTCAACCAGAAGAATAGCAAGATCGGC
>DAIRFH010000124.1:0-3581 GCA_036795145.1 Methylocystis sp.
GATTTAGGGGATTTGCATGCATAGCTTTACAAGAGCCAAACAGCGCTGCAGCGGAACTTGAGCGCTGCATTAATGAACTAGGTTTTGTTGGTGTATTGTTAAATGGGCATACGAGAGGCCACTATCTTGATGAGCCTGCTTACGATATCTTCTGGAAAACTTTAGTTAAACTAGACGTGCCGCTTTATCTGCATCCAACTAATACATTTGATCAGCCAGATATGTTTAAAGGATGTCCAGGCTTAGATGGGGCTTTCTGGAGTTGGACCTGTGAAACCGCAAGCCATGCATTGCGGCTGGTTCTTAATGGCACTTTTGAGCGATATCCTTCTGCTCGTGTCATACTTGGGCATATGGGTGAGACGCTACCCTTTGAGCTTTGGCGCTTTGATAGTCGCTCCGCCGTTAGGCCTAGGAACCAGCAATTACTAAAAAAACCCTCAGAAATAATAAAGCAAAATATTTTGATTACTACCGCAGGCGTTTGTTCTGACGCAGCACTACTCTGTAGCTTAGCTGAAATTGGAGAAGATTCCGTGATGTTTTCTACAGATTATCCCTATGAAGATGTCCAGATTGCTGGAAATTGGATCAATTCGGCACCACTTACTGATGAAGTAAGGCGTAAAGTCTGTTGGGATAATGCCTCTCGTATACTAAAAATAAAATAAGAATTTTGTGAATTAAAATATGTTACCGCCATGAATTACAACTAGTTTCAAACACCTCTAAGACCTCTCACAGAATTCCTAAATAGCGATGACGCAGCGATATATTGAGGTCTCAGAAGATGCTTGTCGACGTGTGGTGGGATAACAAAAAGTCCAGCCATTTCTGACTGAGCTTCTATGTCTGTCTTTGTGTTTTGTGACAGTGGATTGGTTGATATTCTAAATGAGTCGCCAGCAGCTAAAATCACGAATAAAGAAAGATATGAAATAAAATGAACAATTAATTTTGTAGGAAGTCATATCTATCGATATTTAATTTCGAAAGGCTGGACTGTCTAGGACCTGTTGAATGGCGTCTGGGCTAACTCTATTAGATCCAGCGAATGGGCTATCCATAGATGCTATTATAAATATCATAACGCCTATATAAAATGATAGTGTACCTCCAAATATACAATGAACCGTCCTTTCAAAATCTAATAGACATATCAACAGTATATTAATTGCCGCCCCAAGACCTACTAGCCACCATAATATGGCGGGTATTTTAGAATCTAAACTAGCAATACGACTTCGTCTTATTTCCATTAGAGAGTTGAACTGAGCCAACGTCTCAGCATGAAATATTTCTTCACTTTTTGTTTTAGGTTCAAATGACACAAGAATATCGAATATGTGATCAATATGTTTGCTTTCTCCAGACGGAATTATGTGATTAGCTTGTTGTGGCCAGCTTATTTTCACAACCTCATTGCCATAGTTTTTTAACTCGGCTTCTAAACGTTGCCGAATAGGTAGTGGGTATCCTCTGAAGTCACGATATATTACTGAGATATTTGTTGCTTCCTTTGAAACTATGTCCTCCATAGAATTCACGTTCTCATATGCTCCAACAGCTAATAACCCCAGTAGAATTCCGTAAATAGCTGTAAACCCATCTAATGTTATACCTATTATTTCATTGGAAGATACTTGCCCACGTACCCAAGACTTGGTTAGGGGATCAAATAATATGATGCCAAGAATTGTTGTGATGGTAAATAATAGGCCTGCTAATACGCCCACATAAATTGGAGGATAGTTCTGGACTATATTAAACATTGGCGCTGAGGTTCTCTCTGAGTCGCGACCGTATTATCATCTAAATACTTTGTTTCGGCAACACGATATCATATCGAAGCATACTAAATGGTTGCTTGAATAATTTGTTATATTAATTCCACTGGTCTTGCCCCTGAAAAGCGGTCCTCCCTGAAGTATGGGTTTTTGAACCCAAGAGGAGGAACAATCGATGAGCAAGAAGCGCTATCAATCGGAAGAAATTGACTCCATACTTCGCCAAGTTGATGTAATGACATCTCAAGGGCAATCCGTTGCTCAAGCGATTAGATCGATAGGGGTTACGGAAGTAACGTATTACAGATGGCGTCAGGAAAATGCTCGTCTTCGAAAAGCAGTATCTGTCCTTACGCTTGAGAAGCTTGTCCTGAAGGAAGCCGCCTCGGGAAACTAATCAGCTCCGCTCGCCGTCGTCATTGTATTGACCGGGTTATCGCGACGTTCGGGGTATTAGAAAGATTAGCCTGCAGAGTCCTGGATCAACAGCGCTCTACGCAGCACAAGGAAGCAAAGAGCTGCGATGATGAGGACCCTCTAACTGCGGATATCATTGAGTTGGCGACCCAGTATGGCCGTGATGGCTATCGCCGTATCACGGCTCTTCTGCGCCAAGCTCGCTGGATTGTGAATGCGAAGCGTGTTGAGCAGATCTGGCGTCAAGAGGGTCCCAATTAAGCAGCCAAAGCGTAAGCGTCTTTGGTTGAATGATGGCTACTGTATACGTCTGAGACCACCGCATCCGAACCATGTCTGGTCTTATGATTTTGTTGAGAACCAACGCATGATGGGCTAAAACATCGCATGCTGAATATTATTGATGACTATATGCAAGAGAGTCTTGCAATCAGGATTGGTCGACGACTGAACTCAACATCAGTCATCGACCTTCTATCAGATCTATTCCTAATGCGCGGCATTCCAAAGTTTATACGTTCAGACAATCGCTCAGAGTTTATTGTGCAGATAGTGCAGGATTGGATCAGGGCCGTAGGCGCCAAGACAAACTACATCACGCCGGGAAGCCCATGAGAAAATAGATACTACGAAAACTTCAATGCGAGCTTGAGGGATGAGCTTTTGAATGGAGAAATCTTCTATTCATTGCAAAAGGTAAAGATCGTGATCGAAAACTGGCGTAAGGACTACAATACGATAAGACTACATTCATCATTGGGCTATCGGCCACCCGCTTCGGAAAGCTTCACGCCGCAACACCTGTCTGCACTACCTCAATCAGCTCCGCCAGGCGCTTACGGCTTGGCAAACAGTTATGTCTTAAACTAAACTTCAGCGGGACCACCATTTGGGGGCAAGTCAATCTTTGTTAAGTTGGAAAATCTATGAGATATAATCCAAAAAATAATTGGAGCTATTTATGTTCAACACCTTATCATTAGATCGATACTATGTCGGAATACCTGTGATTATTCTAGGTATCTTACTGGCAATTACATGCCAGACGTTATTGAAGAGATACCTTGGTAAAGAGACAATCAAAGAATGCCATGAAGTAGGCGGTTACTACCTTGCGATAGTTGGAACATTTTATGCTGTACTTGTTGGATTAGTAGTTGTTGATACATTATCAAGATTTCAAAAAGCAGAAATGGCGACAGAGCTAGAGGGAAAATCTATAATAGCGATGCATACAATAATTAAACAGTTTCCAGAAAAAGAAAAAGAAATTAAAGCCTCGTTAAAAGAATACACAGATGAGGTTATCAATGTTGAATGGAAGTCAATGGAAAAACATCAGTATAGCTCAAAAGCCCATGATTTATTATTTAAGGT
>DAIRFH010000125.1:0-3548 GCA_036795145.1 Methylocystis sp.
GAATAAGCCTTTCAGCTATCAACCCAGATTTTCCCTGAGCTTTTTCTTGCTCCAGTGCATTGACCAGTTCCACAGTAGCGTAAAAACGGGCCTTTATAGCGCGACGATCTGGATGAGAAGTTAGCGACAGATTAGAACGGCTTTTCAGCGGTCGCGATAGTTCTATGATTGTCGTGGCGCGACAATAAATCAAGTGTTTTTTTGAGTGTTTTTTAACTGTCTCGGCGCGTCAATCAAGACATGTTTTTAATTGTCGCGCGCACTGGTGGTCTCCCGACACTGCGTTTTTCTTTGGCTTCTTTTCGACGATAGCTATCGACATTCATTTCAAAGATTGTTGCATGGTGAACCAACCGATCGATCGCTGCGAGCGTCATGGCCTGATCAGGAAAAATCTTTCCCCATTCGCCGAATGGCTGATTTGCTGTGATCAACAGAGAGCGCCTCTCATAACGCGCGCTAATGAGCTCGAAGAGAACGCTTGTTTCCGCCTGGTCTTTGGTGACATAGGCGAGATCATCAAGGATCAAGAGATGATATTTATCGAGCTTGGCGATTGCCGCTTCGAGAACAAGCTCACGGCGCGCGATCTGAAGTTTTTGCACGAGATCAGTTGTTCGAGAGAATAAGACCCGCCAACCTTTGTCTATCAAGGCGAAGCCGAGCGCTGCCGCAAGATGTGATTTTCCGGTTCCCGGCGGACCAAAACAGAGCAGATTGGCGCCTTTATCGAGCCAGGCATCCCCGGCGGCAAGGGCTTGCACCTGGGCTTTAGAGATCATTGGCACTGTCGTGAAGTCAAAAGCCTCAAGTGTTTTGCCTGGCGGCAAGCGCGCTTCATTGAGATGCCTTTCAAAACGACGCCGTCCGCGTTCCAGTAGTTCTTGTTCAGCAAGAGCCGCGAGGAAACGGGCGGCTGGCCAGCTTTCCTTATCAGCGGTTGCGGCAAGATCTTTCCAGACAAGTCTGACGCCAGGCAAACGTAATTCTCCTAACAACAGATCTGTGCGCGCTACATCGATTTTATTGGTCATGATCATGCCGCCTCTTCATTCGTTGCGCTGAGTTCATCGTAAACTGTCAAAGGAGGAAGCGTGACAGTGACGATAGGAACGCAGGTCTGTGGCGACCGAAAGCGATCGGTTAGGATTTTCAGATCTGGCAACATGCCGGCATTGAGAGATGCTTCAATCGCAAGGGCCAACTCTGCTTCGCAAGCGCATTCATGTGCGAGCGCCAAAAGACCCACTATTATCTGGCAAGCGCGTTTGTCGCCTAAGCTGGCCAGTAGCTTATCAAAGGCATGGGCATAGGCGCGTCGAGGAAATAGTTGGTCGCGATAAACAAGGTTGAGCAAAGCCATTGGTTTGCGGCTTAGCGCATGGATCACATGCCGATAGTTGATGACATGACCATGCTTGCCATTTTCTCTGGATCGCCCGCGTTCAAGGCTAAGAATGTGTGTCGCGCCCAGAAAACATTCGAGACGATCATCATAGAGGCGCACAAGTAATTTATGACCGATCAGTTGTGAGGGGACCGTATAAAGCACCCGACGCAAGGTGAAGGCGCTTGAACTTGCAACATCAACACGAACCTCCTCGTAATCTGCGATTTTGCGTGGCGGCAGATCTTTTAACTCGGCGCGTTCAAGCTCTATCCTCTTAGCGTGACGTGTATTACGCCGGCCAATGATCTCATCGACAAATCTACGTAAGGCCGTCAGATCGTCAAAATTGCGCGAGGCGCGAAGCAGTAGCGCGTCTGTCAGCGCGCGCTTTAAATGACCGTGAGAGCTTTCAATCGACCCATTCTCATGAGCAACTCCGCGATTATTACGGGTCGGCGTCATGCCATAATGAGCGCAAAGCGCCTCATAGCGCTGTGTCAGATCTTTTGACGCATCGGGATCAAGATTGCGGAATGCCGCTGACAAGCTATCACTGCGGTGTTGTTGAGGAGCCCCGCCTAATGACCATAGTGCGTTCTGCAATCCTTCGGCGAGCGCGACAAAACTTTCCCCTCCAAGGACAATATGCGCATGTTCAAAGCCAGAAAAAGGAAGTCGGAAGTGATAGAGCAGACAATTGAGAGACTGCCCCGCGATGGTCACGCCAAGATCGCTTATGTCAGTAAAGTCAGACATTCCCATCCGACCTGGAGGGTGCTCCTGCCGGAAAATTACTTCTTGATCAGGCCCGTTTAATGCGCGCCATGACCGGATACGGCGCTCTAATGTTCGGCGAATGCTAGAGCCAAGCGCCGGATATCGGCGGAGTAACTCTTCGAATATAGCGATAGAGCGCAATCCCGGCGACGCAGTGAGCATCGGTAAGACGTCACTCTCCCAGACATCCGCAAGCGGATCTTGTCGTCGCCGTTTGCGCGGCGCTTTGTTCTGCGATGGTAGTCCTGGAGAGTGTTCAAATCTGTAAGCAGCAGCGGTGCTGAACCCGGCTTTAGCCGCGGCAATAGCTGGCGAGTAGTTGCGACGGAAGGTCATGTAGAGCCTCATCTGACGATCGGTGATATGTCGGCCAGGCAATGGATCGGTCCCCACAAGGAGCAAAAACCGATCTTCCACCCAACCATCGAAACCGCCAGAACGCGCCCTTTCAGACGCGCAACTCAGCCTCTGCCGTAACTCCAGTCGGGCTAAGCCCTCCTTTCGTCACGGCAGAGGCTGAGCATTCTCATCCTGATTGTCGCTGGATTCTCATCTTGATTGTCGTCGGACAGTATTTGCCTTCAATTTCGACTAGACAAAGTCGGCACGAGCCAAAGGATTTAATATTATCGCTGGCGCATAGTTTGGGGATGGCGACATCAAGATGCATCGCTGCGCGCATAATTGATGTGCCTTCGGGTACAGTCACTTCCTTGCCATCGATTGTAAGTGTAACAAGCGATTCAGATTTAGACGCCGGCGTTCCAAAATCAATTTCTTTGATAAGTGACATTGCTAACGACCTGCGTGCTTGAGAAAAAAACGCTAAATCACATCGCATCAAGTCAATACTTGCCGCATATACTCATTTGCGATTGAAATCGCATTAACAAGCAGCGTTAAGCAGAGAGCTGACTTCGATGCTTTCTCACGCTATGTATATTTTATCAATAGCGTATTTTCGTTGGGCTATTTGATATGTAAATAGATGTAATAGCGTCAATTATGCTTAAAGATGATCATTGTTAATTGTGCAGCGCACCAATAAAGGCTTTGCGACCCATTGAAGAGCAATAAAAATTGCTTGTATTAAAAAAGGAATTGGAATTGTTGGATAAACCTCGTTCTGTAGTCGCTATTCGTCACCTCTGTTTTGAGGATCTTGGCTTATTCCAAGCGTTATTGATCGGCGCGGGTTACGCCATAAAATATTGCGATGCGCCAATAGACGACATCAATACCCCTGAGAACCGAAATTGTGATTTATTAATTGTTTTAGGGGGGCCCATCTCTGCCTATGACACAAGGCAGTTCCCATTCTTACTCAATGAAATAAAAATAATTGAATATCGCATTAAACAAAACTTACCTACTCTTGGTA
>DAIRFH010000039.1:0-18992 GCA_036795145.1 Methylocystis sp.
GCAATATAGGGGGGTTGCGTAACTTGATATTGCGCCCCGGCAATGAACCAAAGAGCGAACATGGCAGAACATTCTACGCCCCATTTTCACAACCAGCTCGGCGTTACCCGAATTGAGGTAGGTGCGAAAGAGTTCATGTGCATTGGCGCTTTGCCGCCATTTGATCATCCGCATGTCTATATTGATATGGGCGGGGCCCTCGAGTCAGTTTGTCCATATTGTTCGACATTGTTTGTTTATAACGCCTCGCTACACGGCGGCGCCATTCCAGCAGAATGCGTCTATCATCCTGAAACCGTGGCGGACGCCTAGTGTGCCTGGCGCTTTGTTTTGCCGCTAATTTTTCGTTCGAATATTGAGTGCGCCCATTGTCATAGCTGGCGCAGGTATCGGCGGTCTAACCGCTGCTTTGTCCCTTGCGGCGGTTGGCAAGAGCGCACTACTGTTTGAGCGCGCATCAGAGATAGAAGAAGTTGGCGCTGGCTTACAAATTGCGCCCAACGCGGGTCGTGTTCTAGCGCGTCTTGGTCTTGACGACCAGCTTGCAGAAATTGGACTTGAGCCTCAAACGATTAATATTAGACAAGGACATACAGGCGAGATTATTGCCCGTCTTGATCTTTCCCATGCGTGCAGGCGTTGGGGCGCACCGTTTCGTGTTTTTCATCGTGCAGATTTGCAACAGGTTTTATTACGTGCAGCGCGCGCCAATCCCGCAATTGAAATTCGCACCAATGCCAATGTTGAAGCCTATGAGAGAACAGCTGATGGTGTTGTAGTCACTCTTACTGATGCAACAGGCTTGAAGCGCTTAAGCGCTGCCGGTCTTATTGGGGCAGATGGCTTGCGATCAGCCGTAAGGGCCCAGTTCAGCTCAACGATAGATGACGCGCCGATTTATGCAGGATCAGCAGCATGGCGTGCGCTCTTGCCCGCAAGGAACATTGCGCCTGAATTTCGTCTGTCTGAGAGTAATCTTTGGCTCCTTCCTGGAGGCCATATCGTTCATTATCCTCTCAGGGATGGATCCATCATCAATGTTGTCGCTATATTTGACGATCAACCAGGTGAGATGGAGGTAGTCAGGGGCGTAGAGATGGATAGTGGGGCGTTGATGCGCCGCCTTGAGTTTTGTGGCGCCGCTCAGTCCCTGCGTCAGCTCATTGCAAATGGGCAGCGTTGGCGGCATTGGCCTTTTTATAGCCGTCCGCAGCTCAATGTTTGGAGTATCGGTCCAATAACATTATTGGGTGATGCTGCGCACCCAATGTTGCCATTTCTCGCTCAAGGGGCGGCTCAAGCTATTGAGGATGCGGATGCTTTAGGTCAGTCCTTTGCAGATAATTCTAGCAGTGTTGAAGAAGCCTTCCTTTTTTATCAGCAACGAAGAATGCGGCGCGCCAACGCCGTTGTCACCGCGTCGCGTCGTCAAGGGCGCTACTTTCATATGAGCGGCGCCATGGCGACAGCAAGAAATCTCGCAATCCGAGCACTGGGTGGCGCAGGAATGCTCGCGCGGAACGCCTGGCTTTATCGATAAGGCGTCAGAAAATTCCGTTTTGACAGTGCGCATTAACCATTATCTGGGGTGAAATATTTACTTTTTAGGTTATGGGCATGGTTAATGGCGCGATGCGTTCAGGCTGAACTCAGTCCTGGTCACAACATAATGTTTTATAATCAACGAATTTGACTGTTAAGGCGCTGTTTAGGCAGTTTTATAGTAAAATATTATTCTTAACTTTAGGCATCATAAATCTAAACGGGGATGCATAAAATGCCGAATATTTTTTTTTATTAATGGCAAAACTCTTTCTCTAATCTGCTCTCATGAACGGAGAGCCAGCGATGTTTAGTTTTTTCAGCACAAAATTGAGAGTCTTGGGACTGTCGCTCATCGCTCTTGGCGCTCAAATTAGCGTTTGTCATGCTGCGATTGATCGCGCCTCTTCTGCGGCACTGGGCGTCGAGACAAGCGTTCCTTTTGGTTGGGTAGATTTTTGTCAGCGACGGCCGGAAGAGTGTCAGGAGCGCGACAGCGTCGACGCAGAGATAAATTTAACGCCAGCGGTAATGCGTAAAATTGCGCGCATCAACACTGATGTGAATACAACCATTACGCCGATCACTGATATGGACCAATGGGGTCTGATTGATTATTGGGATTTTCCAAGTAACGGCAAAGGTGATTGCGAAGATTATGCATTACTCAAAAGACAGCGGCTTATCCAAGCTGGCTTCCCAGGGGGCGCTCTACTGTTGACAGTTGTGAAACAACGCAATGGCGAGGGGCATTCGATTCTAACGATCAAGACCAACAGGGGAGACTATGTTCTCGATAATCTCAATGATCAGGTCAAACCATGGAATGCGACAGACTATCGTTATGTAAAACGTCAGTCACAGGCAGATCCTAATGTCTGGGTCGCGATTGAGCCTCAGTCTAGCATCATGCTCTACGCCATAAACTAAACACAGCAGTCTCTATGATTGCAACTCTAAGAGCATTCTCATATATCTATGCGCGTTTTCAACATAATGCCTAGCAGATTCAAGGTGTCTTTGACGCGCGTCGTCTCCAAGCGTGCGAATGATTTTTGCAGGCGCGCCAACAATCAAGGAATTGTCAGGAAATTCTTTTCCCTCTGTCACCAACGCATTGGCCCCAATGAGACAATTGGAGCCGATCATGGCGCCATTTAATATGGTCGCACCCATGCCAATGAGACTATTTTGACCAATTGTGCAGCCGTGCAGGACAACATTATGGCCGATGGTGCAATCTGCGCCGATGATTAATGGAAAGCCCATATCTGTGTGTAAAACGCTGTTATCTTGAATGTTGGTGCGCGCGCCAATTGAGATCCATTCATTATCGCCGCGCAAGGTGCAATTGAACCAAACATTAGCATCTTCAAGCAATTCTACGCGCCCAATCAAATGGGCTCCGGGCGCAACAAAATAACGTCCAGCCGAGGGTAGCCGCGGCGCGACGCCCTCAAGAGAATAAAGTGGCATAGGCATAGCTCCTTGCAAATAATTTACAGTGTTTTTATCGTGCTTAAAACGATGTGTTCTTGAGCTTTTCTATGTGGAGACGAGGAAAAGTTCAATGCACGTATTGTTTTGTGAGACGCTGCCGCCCTTCCTTGGCAAGAGGTAAGGATTCATAAGAAACTATGTGATTTCTTGGCGCGAAATTTGACCCTCAAAAACCAAGAGAAACGTCCTGAGCGATGACAAGAAAAGTATGTTCTTTCCAAGGCGTGCTGATGCGCGTAAGGAATTTTGCCAAGCGCCCCAGATCCTATCCCTCAATAATATCTCTTCAGGCCAGTATTTGGCGCCGACATACGGTTACGTCTAAGAATAATCTATGATAGGCGCTGTTGCGAATAAGTGGGAAAGGGAAGGTTATGTCGATCGATCAGCGTAGAATCTCGCGGGCGTTGCTTTCAGTCTCGGATAAGACTGGCCTCGTGGAATTTGCGCAAACGCTGGTAGGCTTTGGCGTGGAGCTCATTTCGACAGGCGGCACGCGTAAGGCCCTCGCGGAGGCGGGGTTGCCGGTGCGCGATATTGCTGATCTCACGCACTTTCCTGAAATGATGGATGGTCGGGTGAAAACATTGCATCCGAAGGTTCATGGCGGTCTTCTTGCCATCCGTGAGAATCCAGAGCACGAAGCGGCGATGCTTGCGCATGATATCCATCCCATCGATTTACTTGTTGTGAATCTTTACCCCTTTGAAGCTACGCTCATGAGAGGGGCAAGTTTTGACGAATGTGTTGAGAATATAGATGTTGGCGGCCCAGCAATGATACGCGGCGCCTCGAAGAATCATGAAGACGTCGCAGTTGTTGTCGACCCATCTGATTATGATCAGCTTATTACTGAAATGACGGAAACAGGCGGTGCGACACGGCTGATCACAAGACGGCGTCTGGCGCAGAAAGCCTATGCTCGGACAGCTGCTTATGACGCTGCAATTTCCAATTGGCTCTCGCGCCAATTAGAACAAGAAAATCCGCCAGTTCGTGCTTTTGCCGGTTATCTTGAACAGGCAATGCGATATGGAGAAAATCCCCATCAACTTGCTGGTTTTTACCGCAGCGGCGAGCTGCGTCCAGGCGTTGCCACTGCACGACAATTACAAGGCAAGCAGCTTTCATATAACAATGTCAATGACACCAATGCCGCTTTTGAATGCGTTGCCGAATTTGATCCTTCGCATACTGCGGCTGTCGCAATCATAAAACATGCTAATCCTTGTGGCGTTGCAGAAGGTTCGACGCTCCTTGAAGCCTATCAACACGCGCTGATGTGCGATCCAGTTTCCGCATTTGGTGGAATCGTCGCATTGAATCGAAAAATCGACGCCGTAACGGCAAGAGAAATAGTTAAGATTTTCACGGAAGTTATTATTGCTCCAGATGCAGAACAAGATGCGATCGACATTATTGGCGAGAAGAAAAATTTACGATTGCTTGTTACAGGCGGGCTGCCGGATCCACGGTCATATGGCCATATTATTTCAAGCGTTGCTGGCGGGTTTCTTGTACAAACGCGTGATCGCGCTGTCGTCGATGATATGTCTTTAAACATTGTCACCCGTCGTTCTCCAAATATACGCGAGCTAGCAGATTTAAAATTTGCCTATCGGGTCGCTAAACATGTCAAGTCAAATGCTATTGTCTATGCGAAGAATTGCGCGACAGTTGGTATTGGCGCTGGTCAAATGTCGCGTGTCGATGCGTCACGAATAGCAGCGCATAAGGCAATGGAGGCGGCTGAGGCTGCTGGTTTAACAACAAGCCTCGCCCAAGGTTCCGTTGTCGCGTCAGATGCTTTTTTTCCCTTTGCCGATGGTCTGCTTGCCGCCGCAGCCGCTGGGGCGACCGCCGTCATTCAGCCGGGGGGGTCCGTCAATGATAAGGATGTGATTGAGGCAGCCGATGCGCATGGTCTCGCCATGGTCTTTACTGGCGTGCGTCATTTTCGACATTAAACGGCGAGAGGTTGTCAGAATTCAGCGGTGTGAGTGAGTAACGACAAAAGCGTAAGAAGTGTCGAGCTGCTAATTTCCGCTTTGCGCGAGAAGTTTTTGCTGATGATCTGTAATAAGCGCGTCAATAATCTCGTCCATCTCGCCTTCCATGACGCGATCGAGTTTATAAAGCGTCAAATTGATACGGTGATCGGTTACCCGGCCCTGTGGGAAATTATACGTGCGAATGCGTTCAGATCGATCTCCTGACCCAACTTGCTGTTTACGATCGTCAGAGCGCTCTTTGTCTAATCTGTGGCGCTCAGCGTCATAAAGTCGTGAACGTAGAACCGCCATTGCTTTTGCGCGATTGCGATGCTGGGATCTTTCCTCTTGCATCATAACAACGATTCCTGAAGGTATGTGCGTGATGCGTATTGCGGATTCTGTTTTATTAACATGCTGACCGCCTGCGCCGCCCGCGCGCATGGTTTCAATGTTCAGATCCTTGTCATCAATGGCCACATCCACATCTTCAGCTTGCGGCAAGACAGCGACAGTTGCGGCGGAGGTGTGTATCCGCCCCTGTGTTTCTGTCTCTGGCACGCGCTGAACGCGGTGAACGCCAGACTCAAACTTTAATTTTCCGTAGACACCTTTGCCAAGAATCTCAGCGACAATTTCCTTGAAGCCGCCGAGGGGTCCAGGGCTGTCTGAAACGAGCTCTAGGCGCCAACCCTGGAGCGCTGCGTATTTCTGATATGCACGAAAGAGGTCTCCGGCAAACAACGCGGCTTCATCCCCTCCCGTACCCGCTCGCAATTCAAGAATGACGCCCTTTTCGTCAGCTTCATCTTTTGGCAAAAGTGCAAGTTGAAGAGCGAGTTGAGCCGATTGCAATTTCTCCTGAGCAATTTGTGTCTCTGACTCTGCTAATACGCGCATGTCAGTCTCAGTTGATGTGTCGGCTAGCATCGCGTTGAGATCCTCCACTTCTTGCTGCGCGGCCCGCCATAGTCGGATTGCATCAACGATCCCTTCCAATGTTGCACGTTCTCGTGAGAGCGCGACGAAACTTTGCCCATCGGCGCCAGCAGAGAGCTTATCGCCGATTTCGTCAAACCGGCGTAAAATGAGATCGAGCTTATCTTGTGCAAACATGGGATTTCAGGTGTGGGTTGAGAGTTAAAAATGCATCTGCGAATATATTTTTAGAAAGCTTATCGCTAAATTGGAATATTTCGCGATATTGCATAATCGCGTAGCCTCTCGCGCAGAGACGGCGCCCCGTCGTCCGCGGCTAATAATGTTGCAAGATAGATCTGCGCTTCATCGAGATCGAGGCTAAGAATCATCGATTTGATTGGACCAATCGCTGCTGGCGACATCGAGAGCGATCGATAACCAATTGCAATGAGCGCGAGTGCTTCTAGGGGACGTCCGCCCATCTCGCCACAAAGCGTAACGGGCGTGTGAGCGCGTTGACCTGCGTGAACTACCCTTTCCAAGGCTCTAAGAACTGGCGGTGATAGATTATCATAACGTTTTGAGACGCGCGTATTATCGCGATCTGCGGCATACATATATTGGACGAGATCATTGGATCCGACGGAAAGGAAGTCGGCACGCTGGGCAATAAGGTCAATTTCCCATAGAATAGAGGGAACTTCGACCATTGCGCCAAGTTGTAACGAGCGAGGCGGTTGGTAATTCCAGCGTTGGATGTGATCTAGCTCTCGTAATGCAGCGGTTTTAGCGGCTTCAAATTCTGCTACGTTTGCGATCATAGGAAACATGATGCGCAAATCACGGTTACCGCCAGCTTTCAAGATCGCACGCAACTGCATGCGAAGTAGCGCAGGTCGATCAAGGCCAATACGAATTGCGCGCCAGCCAAGCGCAGGATTTTCTTCCTCAATTTTTGTCATGTAGGGAAGTATCTTATCGGATCCGATATCAAGTGTGCGGAAAGTTACCGGTTGGCTAGATGCTGCGTCTAAAACATCTTTATAGAAACGCTGCTGCTCCTCCATTCTTGGAAAACGTGGGGCCAGCATAAATTGTAATTCAGTTCTAAAGAGGCCAATTGAGTCGGCTCCAGTTTCAGTAAGATGCGGCATATCTATCGCGAGGCCAGCATTCATGTGCAGTTTGATATCGACGCCATCTTTGGTTGTCGCCGGCACGTCGCGCAATCGCGCATATTGCTCTTGACGACGCGCGCGCAGTCGCGCTTTCTCAGCATAGGCGCTTTGCACATCAGCTTGAGGACGAATATGCGCCTCGCCTGTAGAGCCATCAATAATGATTGGATCGCCAGTATCAACAACATCGATAACGCCGGAGAGGTGGCCAACGGTGGGTATGCCAAGCGCGCGCGCCACAATGGCCACGTGGCTTGTGGGGCCGCCTTCTTCTAAAACCAGTCCACGCAAGCGTTTGGAATCATAGTCAAGCAGCGCAGCTGGTCCCATAGTACGTGCGACAATAATAGCGTTATCGGGCACGCTGCTCCTGTCAGCGACGTAACTTTGTCCTGTGAGCTGATGTAATAAGCGGTTTGCAATATCGTCTAGGTCATGTAGTCGATCACGCAAATAAGGATCAGTCTGGCGTTGCATGCGCGCGCGCGCGTCATTTTGCACGCGCTCGACAGCCGCTTCCGCCGTAAGGCCGGACATGACGGCTTCTTGCAGCCGCCGCACCCAGCCGCGATCATTTGCAACCATCCGCACTGTTTCAAGCACATCACGGTGTTCGCCCGCGCCCATGCGATCGCCATGCGCGACGAGTTCGTCAATGGTCACGCGCATAGCGTCAATAGCCTGTTCCAGCCTTGAGAGTTCTCCAGAAATATCCTCAGCGATAAGCTGTTTGACGATGACGCGCGGCTCATGCAGCAAAACATGGCCGAGACCAACGCCCTCTACGACCGGAGCGCCTTTTAGCGATACGGGTCGGTAAAGCGCCAGATCGCGCGGATCCTGTATTGCCTGCAATTCGCCAGAGGCAATCAGTTCGGCAAGCAGCATTGCGGTTGTCTGCAACGCCTCGATTTCTTCTTCTGAGTAGACGCGCCGAACTTTATTTTGAACAACAAGAACACCAAGCGTGTTGCCGCCGCGCAAGATCGGCACGCCTAAAAATGAATGATAGGCGTCTTCGCCAGTTTCTGGTTTGTAGGAAAAAGAGGGGTGGTCTTGAGCTTCTGAAAGCGCGAGAGGTTCGGCGCTTTTCGCGATCAGGCCGACCAGGCCTTCGCCAGTATGCATAGTCGTTAAATGGACGGCTTCACGATTGAGGCCTTCGGTAGCGTAGAGTTCTAATCGCTGGTCGGCGCGAAGAACATAAACAGAGCAAACTTCCGCCACCATATTTGCAGCAATTTGGATGACGATCTTATCGAGGCGCGTCTGTGCGCTCACCGGCTCCGCGCTGATCTCGCGAAGACGGCGCAGCAGCAGGCGAGGGCCGCCAAGTGCGCTACGCATCAGAGGTAATCCTATCCGTCATGTGGTGTCTCAACATCCTCCTTATGGGGCCAGCGGGGAGGGAAAGGTCAAGACAAATTGCGGCAGAACGGACGGCTCCCATTTCATAGGGTCGGGCCTTGGCCGAACTTATTATATGTAAACGCCTTGCGGCAATAGTGGAGATCTTTATACTTCAATGCTTAAGCCTTGGTCCTTTCCAGCCTATCGCGCCCCTGTTACGAGGTCGCCGGTAAGCATCGGCTGCAAGGCAAAGTCTATACCGTCTTTTCGCTGAGATTGGATTCAACTTGCAGATCCCGCCTGAAGGCTCTAGTGAAAAAGCCATATTCCCGGCATAATTGACGCTCGCCGGGGCGTGATGGGCTTCAGCCAGAGGTCGTATCGATAACGACTGGCGGCATATTGGGTTTCATAACCCTCCATGAAGGTCGCATTGCCAGCGCGCATTCGAAGAAGAGTCTGCAGTCGAGAAGAGAATGTGCGTCTCAAGAATTTACTGATCGCCCTCTTGCTCCTTGTCGGTTCTGTGAACACGGCTCGTGCGATGGAATCTGTGCGCGTGCCTCAAGGCGCGCGCGCTATAGATCTAACGCATGTTGTTGAGAAACACTCATCTCAAGGCGACCGGCTCCAAGTTTCAACTGCGCCTGGGCCCGATGGCATCGTTCGTCGTATTGAAGTCGGGGCGAAAGAGGCGGGCAGTCAACCAAATTGGATTGTTTTTGCGCTAACAAATGACACAGACGAACAGATTGAACGGTTGCTCGTTGCGCCTCACTTTAGATTACAAGGCTCAGGCGTTATTTGGCCGGATCTTGGTGAGACGCGTATATCGGCCATTACAGCAAGCCAAGGTTTTCCGCCTGAAGCAGAAGACAGTGCGGATGCTGATGTTTTTCGTCTCACGCTCGATCCAGGCACGACCGTTACCTATATAGCAGAGTTGCGCGCCCCCAATTTGCCCCAACTCTATCTTTGGGAGCCTGACGCCTACAAAGACAAAGTCACCAGTCTGACGCTTTATAAAGGCATTGTGATTGGTATCTCGGGTCTGTTGGCGTTGTTTCTCACGATTGTTTTTGTTGTTAAGGGCGCAGTTATTTTTCCCGCTGCCGCAGCTCTTGCTTGGGGTGTGCTTGCTTATGTTTGCGTAGATTTTGGTTTTTGGGAAAAAATCTTTGGAACCGGCCCAGAAGCAGATCGTATCTGGCGTGCAGGTTCTGAGACAGTGCTCTCGGCAACACTTGTTGTCTTCCTCTTTGCATATCTCAACCTCAGTCGTTGGCATGTGAGGGCTTGGCATGTCGCCGCCTTGTGGCTTTTTATTTTAGCGAGTTTGATTGCTCTAGCGTTGTTTGATGCGCCAGTCGCCGCAGGCGTTGCGCGTATTTCTCTTGCAACAATTTCTGTCGTTGGATTGGCCTTAGTTCTCTATCTCGCGACACATGGATTTGATCGAGCGATCATGCTGATCCCGACATGGTTTCTCCTTGTCGTTTGGGTTGCTGCAGCAGGCTTTGCGATTGCCGGTTGGATGACAAATGACCTTGTCCAGCCAGCGCTCGTTGGCGGTTTGGTTCTGATCGTCATGTTGATTGGTTTCACGGTTATGCAGAACGCCTTCGCCACGGGCGGACTTTCTCACGGGGCCATCGGTGACGTCGAACGCAAAGCGTTGGCGATGACGGGCGCAAATGAAATCATTTTTGATTGGGACGTCCCATCTGATCATATCTACGTCAGTCCTGAGGCTGAAGCTGCGCTTGGTCTTGATCGTGGCGGATTAGAAGGCGCTGCTTCTTCTTGGTTTGACCTGCTTCATCCTTTTGAGCAAGATCGTTACCGCGCTAGTCTTGACGCCCTTTTGGAGCAGCGTCGTGGGCGCATCAATCAAGAGTTCCGACTGCGTTCAACTGATGGGCATTATCTTTGCTATCGCTTAAGAGCGCGGCCTGTCGTAGGCCCTGATGGCGAAGTCATTCGCGTTGTGGGCACGCTGAGCGATGTGACGGATGAGCGCAATGCGCAGGAGCGCATGCTCCATGACTCCGTTCATGATAATCTCACAGGCCTACCTAATCAGGAATTGTTTTTTGACAGGCTAGAAACATCTCTTGTTCTCGCACGGGTTCAAAAAGATATTAGGCCGGCTGTAATCATTATTGATCTTGATCGTTTCAAACAGATCAACGCGCAAGTTGGCATCGCTATGGGCGATAGCGTTCTCTTAACGGTGGCGCATCGCTTGACGAGAGTTCTTCAGCCCCAAGACACGCTTGCGCGACTGCGGGGAGATACATTTGCAATCATTCTTGTTTCTAATACCCAGCCTGATCACGTAGCGACATTAGCGGATTCACTAAGACGCTCCTTGGCAACGCCTGTGCGGTTTACGGATCGTGAGATTGCTTTGTTTGCTTCTATTGGCGTTGCGCTCTATGATCAGCAAGCACATCCCAGCGCAGAAGATATGATTGATGATGCTGAAATCGCAGTGCGATATGCAAAGCGGGGTGGCGGCAATCGAATTGAGATCTTCCAACCTTTAATGCGAACTCAGCGTTCGGATCGTCAGGCAATGGAAGCCGATTTGCGTCGTGCTTTGGAGCGATCTGAAATTAAAATTTTCTTTCAGCCGATAGTTCGTCTTGAGGATCGCACAATTGCAGGATTTGAGTCCATTTTGCGGTGGGATCACCCCCGTCTTGGTCGTTTGGAGCCCGCTCAGTTCATGCCGATGGCGGAACAAATTGGACTGGCGATAGATTTAGGTTTGCTTGCTTTGGAGCAAACAGCAAGAGAGCTCGCAGCCTGGCAGCGCGCCCTCGCTGTTGATCCGCCAATCTTTGCTTGTGTTAATATTTCCTCACGTCAACTTCTTCGCCATGATCTGCTGCGTGAAATCAAAAGCGCGCTCATGCGAAACGACGTGATGAAAGGAAGCCTCAAGCTTGAATTGACGGAAAGTCTTATTATGGAGAATCCTGAGTTTACAGCTCAATTACTCCATCATTTAAGAGAGCTTGGCGCTGGACTGGTTCTTGAGGATTTTGGCGCAGGCTATTCTTCTCTTTCCTATTTGCAAAGATTTCCGTTTGATACGGTGAAAATTGACCGCTCTTTGATTAAGCCCAACGGTAAAGCGACGCGACCGATTATCCTACGCTCAACAATTGCGCTTGCGCATGATTTAGGCATGGACGTTGTTGCTGAAGGCGCAGAAACAGAATCAGACGTGATTGAGCTCTATCAGCTTGGATGTGGATATGCTCAAGGTCACGCCTTCGGCCGTCCAATCAGCTCACAAGAAGCGCGTCGTTTGGTCGGAGCCGCGCCAGAAACAGCGTAAGCGCCCATGAAAACGTCTGGTAGTGTCGAGCTCTCTTTGCATGAAGCGCGTTTGGAGCATAGGCGATTGGGCGAAGAAATTGCCGAACATGATCAACGTTATTATCAAGATGATGCGCCAACGATTTCAGATGCGCGTTATGATGAGCTACGGCAGCGTTACGAGTTTTTAGAAAAATTATACCCCGTTCTCATATCCCCGCAGTCGCTCACGCAGAAGGTGGGGGCAAGGCCAAGCGAAAAATTTTCTAAAGTGAAGCATGACACGCCAATGCTATCGCTTAGCAATGTGTTTTCTGATGATGACGTTGAAGAGTTCGTAGCGCGCGTCCGCCGCTTTTTGGGCTTAGCAGAAAATGCGCCGATTTCTTTCACCGCTGAGCCTAAGATAGATGGGCTTTCTTGTTCCCTGCTTTACGAGAAGGGTCGGTTAGTTCGGGCCGCAACACGTGGAGATGGCTATGAGGGGGAGGATGTAACGCTCAATGTTCTAACATTGAAAGAAATTCCCCAGACTCTTAGCGATCATCCGCCAGACGTTTTAGAAGTGCGTGGCGAAGTCTACATGACCCGTGCAGATTTTTTTGCCCTTAATCAGATTCAGTTAACGCTTGGAAAACAATCCTTCGCAAATCCTCGAAATGCTGCCGCAGGTTCATTGCGACAACTGGACGCAAGCGTCACTGCAACAAGACCTTTACGTTTTTTTGCATATGCTTGGGGGGCGATGAGCGCGCTTCAAGCGCAAACTCAATTTGGCGTCCTGGAGTCGTTTCAGCATTATGGATTGCCGGTCAATCCGTTAACGTGCGTCTGCATCAATACAAAGGAAATGCTTGAACGATATCGGTTTATCGAGTCTCAACGAGCAATGCTTGGTTATGATATTGACGGCGTTGTCTACAAAATAAACAATCTTGCCTTACAAGAACGTCTCGGTTTTGTTTCGCGGGCGCCACGCTGGGCTGTTGCCCATAAGTTTCCAGCAGAACGTGCGACAACTGTTTTGAAAGATATTGAGATACAGGTTGGGCGGACAGGCGCCTTGACGCCTGTTGCCCGCCTGGAGCCTGTCACTGTTGGCGGCGTGGTTGTTTCAAATGCCACGCTTCATAATGAAGACGAGATCGCACGTAAGGATATCAGGATTGGCGATACTGTCGTTATCCAGCGTGCGGGCGACGTTATTCCCCAAATTGTTGAGGTTGTTGTTAATCAGCGCCCAAGTCATGCGCTGGCGTTTCAATTCCCGCATCTTTGTCCACGGTGTGGCGCCGCGGCGTTGCGTGAAATAGACGCTAAGACTGGACAGATGGACGTCGTTCGAAGATGCGCTGGCGCGCTTGCCTGTCCCGCGCAAGCTGTCGAGGGATTGAAGCATTTTTGTTCGCGTCATGCCTTCGATATTGAGGGCTTAGGAGATAAGCAGATTGAGTATTTTTATGAGCAAGGATTCATAAAAACTCCAGCAGATATTTTTACGTTACAAGCGCGCGATCACGGCAGTCTCGTAAAAATCAAGAATCTTGAAGGATTTGGCGAGGCATCCGTTCGAAATCTTTTTGATGCGATCAATGCGCGACGTACGATCCAGCTTAACCGTTTCATCTATGCCTTAGGCATTCGGCATATTGGAGAAACGAATGCACGTCGTCTTGCGCGCTATTTTAGTGACTTCTCAACGTTACGCACGACAGCGCGCAATGCCCTCCCTGGAACGCAAGCGCGCGCGCTCATCGATGAGATTGACGGCGTTGGTCCTGTTGTCTCTCAGGCTCTCCATGAATTTTTTATTGAGAGTCACAATGATCATGTGTTGGACGAATTAATTAAAGAGGTATCCATAGAGCCAATGCCTGCCCTAGCAACATCATCGCCTGTCGCGGGAAAGACAATAGTTTTTACGGGCGCTTTGGTTCATCTCACTCGGGACGAAGCTAAGGCTCAGGCTGAGAGATTTGGCGCGAGAGTGGCAGGTTCTGTCTCTAAGAAGACAGATCTCGTCGTCGCGGGTCCCGCAGCAGGGTCAAAGCTTGCTAAGGCAAGTGAGCTTGGCGTCGAGGTTATTTCTGAGGATGAGTGGTTTGTTCGCACTGGCCAGCGCTCTTAGAGGCTATTGTAAGAAAGGCGCCTAGACAGCATTTGAGCCGGGTGTTTCATCCTTACGATAGGCTGTGTTGAAGACGTAGTCCCACCAAATTGCATGTACGCCGAAGCCTTTTTCTGAATCGCGAAAGTGATGAAGCATATGCAGTCGCTTTACCAGCTTTCCCAGTTCTGTCTGCGGCTGACTATGATGCGTCCAGTAGTGCACGCAGTCGTAGATCACGTAACCGGCAATAAAACCCGCAAGTGCTGGCCACATTAACGTGGATCCAAAGATTAAGTAAATGATCGCCAGTGCAATGAGCATGATTGGCGCAGACAATAAGGGCGGCATGACAAGGCGAAGCGGATCGTTGGGATAGACATGATGCACGCCATGAATAAGATATTGGAAGTGTGGTCCAAGCCCAAAAGGCAGAGGAAAAATTGTGTGGAACAAAAAACGGTGGCCAAAATATTCAGTGAGCGTCCAGCCTATATAGCCAAGTAATACGCTAACAATAACCAGATGGGCGGATGCGATCGTGAAGGCGTAAAAGACTAGGCCTAAAAAGATAGGCGTATATATTATGACCGGCGTGAGATGATGCACGCGAGACATTTTATCAAGTGTATCGTTCTCGAATAATCTTGGGGAAGCATCGAGCGCCTCGGGGGCGCGAGCATTTCGTTCTTGTGTCATGATTTACTCCGCTGGCGCGACAAGTGTCGGCGTGCGATCGGCGGCCTGCGTTACATTTTCTGAGCGTGTGTCAAGTGAGTATGTTGGGTCGAAGATGAAGGTGACCATCAAGGCGAACCAAGATCTGTGGCAACGCAAGCTTGTGTAAAACTCAGGCGCCATAAGCGTTAGCTGCGGCAGTCTTGTCCATGGAATCTCGTGAAAGTCGTGATGTTCGTTATGGTAGCCAATATTCAGAGCGATTGTGTTTAAGGGACCGTAATAATCGAAGGTGCCTTGATCGGGCGCGAAGGCAAAATGTTCTTGTAGCCAACGGGCGCTCAATGGATGAAGCCCGCCAACGGAAAACCAGAACGAGAAAAATAGATATAAAAGCGCGTTGACTCCGAACGCCCACACAACAAAAAGGTCAAAGACGATAATCGCGGCCGCATTTATATAAGTCCATTGTCCCCAGATTGGCACGCTTCCTTTCAAGCGATTGAGTCTCGCAAGCTGTATCGCAGGAAAGGCAAAAAGCCAAAGGGCTTTGCGCCAGGAGCTGTTTCCTACCCATTCAACTTCCCAGTGACTAGGAATGTCCGCATCATAGTCATAAGCGGACAGGTGAGAATGATGTTTGATATGGTAGCAACGAAAGCCCATTGCTGTTGGAAAAGCGTTTGGGAGATCAGCAAGGATTGCTGTCCATTTATTTGCGAGTGGGCTATCGAATACGCAATTGTGAATGGCGTCATGAATGATGACGAAATTGGCATGATTGGCAAATGCGCCAAAACAAAGCGCCATCACTAATGAAAGCCACCAATAGTCGAGCCCCATTGAACCCATGATGGCGGCGATGGTCACCTGAGCGGCGAAGATGCCCGCTGTTATTTTAAACGTGAGCGGATCTTTGCCAAAAAGCGATTGCACTTGCGGATATTTTTCCAAAATTATCTGTCGGCGTTCGACGTGAGAGCGATCAGCTCCAGTTGGTGTAACCGAAATACCGCTCATGCCAATGCATCCTGTGTTTTTACGAGATCTTCAGTAAAGTGGGATTTTCTCGTCTTTAGGCGCTTTTCATAAATACGATGAATCTTATCCATTTTGCCGCCAAACATTTCTATGGGGCGCCGCATTGAGGCATTGTCCTCTAAAACCCAGCCAGCTTCGAGATGCTGAATGGACATCGAGCTGCCGCGACGCTTCATCTCTTCAAACATTGACATGAGGATGGCCCCGCCAGTGGCGCTATTTTGCAAGGCTTTACGCGTGCCAAGCAACACAATTCTTGCAGTTTTGAAATTATGTTTCTTCATACGCGAGAGAATGCGTGCGATTCCAAACGGAAAAAGCCGCCCCTTGAGGTCGGCAATGATCTCAAAAAGATTTGGGAGCGCAATAACAAAAGATTGAGGCGCGCCATCCAATTCAGCAATAATACCAAAATCAGGCGGCATAACGAGCTTGAGTGCGTCAGCCGTGGAGTCGAATTCTGCTTTTGTAAAAGGGACAAAACCCCAGTTTCCCCGCCAGCTGTCATTAAATAATTCTTGCAGTATTGGGGTCTCTTTTGTCTTCAGCTCTGCAAGGTTGAGGGGGCGTAATTTTAATCTTTCACGCCATTCTCTGCGTGTCGAAACACGCGGTTTTTCATCCAAATTATGATCGGCGACGGTAATCTTAAATGAGATTAGATCCCGTGCTTTCACATAGTCCAGCGCTTCGAGATGACGTGACAGATAGGGTGGATGCCAAGGCATGAAAATCATTGGCGTTGCATCAAAGCCCTGGACCAACAGGCCGCATTCGCCGTTGATTGTCGGTGAGAAAGGGCCGTTAACGCGATCGGCGCCTCTTTCTTGTAGCCAATTTTCAGCAGCGCTCAAAAGTGCATGTGACACATCAATGTCGTCTTCAGCATCCAGCGCGCCGAATTGAGCGGCGCTGGCGTCAACGGGACTGATGTCGTGTTTATACATCTGCGCGCTGATCCTGCCGACCCATTTCCCATTGCGCCGCGCTAAGAATTTTTGTTCCTCGACCAGTTTGTAATGTGGATTGAGGCTGTGCGCGAAAAGCGTCCAGCGCTCAAGGTCAAGCGGCGGCGTAAATCCAGTCATACCGTCGTAAAGAAGACGGGGAAGCTTGCAAAAGGCCACGAAGCGCCAGAAACTGTTAACAGGAAGAATCTCGATCTGCGCCATGATCTCATCCTAACCGTCGATCGCCGTTGCCGGAAGCGTCAGATTGCCGCTGTGGATGCTTCTAAATCGTCTATAGCTCTATTTCGAATTGAGCCCGCCATAGCTGCTGCGACAATTCTCTGTGCTTCTTCGCTGACGGGCGGAATTTGTTTCAGACATTGGATCACGCCGCGGATTTCTGTCTCTGTGTGTTTGGCGGAAAAGAAGAAACGCAAACGCGGCCCGTCTTTCGGCACACCAATTCTTACGACTGGCGGGACATAGTATCCCTGCTCAAGTAAATGTTGCGCCGCCCACATGGTTTCAATGTCGCTGTCAAACAATATTGGCACAACGCCGCGGCCAATCGCGGGGCCCGTGGCGAAGCCGTTTTCATGGGCGACTTTACGAAAAAGCTCTGCATTAGCGGCAAGTTTTTCTATGCGCCAGGTTTCTTCCTGCATGAGTTTCAGTGCCGTTCTTGCTGCCGTCAGAATGACGGGAGAGAGTCCAACGCTGTAAACAAAGCCCGGCAATGTAAAGCGAAAATAATCGATGACGCTTTTTTTAGCGCAAACATAACCTCCGCAAGTCGCAAGAGATTTTGATAAAGTGCCAACAACGAGATCGATGCGGGAGGCGTCAACGCCTTGATGCTCAGCAAGCCCACGTCCAGTACGGCCGAGTACGCCCAAAGAATGCGCCTCATCAACAAGAAGCCAAACGCCATAACGATCGCGAATATCGATGAGGCGCGGTAGATCGGCTGTATCTCCGTCCATGCTATAGACGCCCTCAACCACAATGAGCACATTTCTATAATCTTCACGCTTACGGTGGAGGAGATGCTCAAGATGATCGAGATCGTTGTGGCGGAATTTAATGACCTCTGCGACAGCGCCGTCCGTGCCAGAAACAATACTATTATGCGCGAGTTCGTCGATGAAGATGGCGTCACGTTTGCCGTTCATGAGCCATGCGATTGTCGTCACATTCGCAAGATAGCCGGAAACAAGCGTCAGGGCGCTTTCCATGCCGATGAATTTTGCAATTTCATCTTCAAACTGCTTATGCGTCGATCTTTCGCCGCCTACAAGGCGTGATGCGAGTGCGCCAATGCCAAGATCATCGATTTCGCGTTTTGCCTCAGCGTTGATCTTTGGATGACCCGCCAAACCAAGATAGTCATAATTGGCGAAGCTGACAAAGGTTTTGCCCTCTTTGGCAAGGTCAGACCGCAAGATGTCCAACTGCGCGAAAAACGGGTCGTTGAGTTCCAGCAGAGCGCTGCCGGCAAAGCGGAATCGACGCGTTGTAAAGTCTGAAAGAGTTTTATGTTTTGTCACTGAATACGTAATCCCAGCGTGGTCGGGCGCTGCGCCCGCAACAGGACCGGGCGGGCCAAGCCCCCGGGGCGCCCAAGGAATCATCGTGCTGCTTAACATTCTCGTCACAGTCGCGCCAGTGTAGGTGGGCGTTTTCATTTGACTATGGCGCTTGGGTGCGGCTTTCTTTATTGGCTTGTGCCATGAATCCATTCGCGCCTCCTCACTTTGGAGTTTTAGAGAAGTCTTTGCGCTTGCGCGTGGAAAGATTGTGCGTCGACCGCGGCGGACGCCATGTCTTGGAAAATGTCGGCTTTTCGCTCAATGGCGGCGAAGCCATGATTGTGACGGGCCCAAATGGCGCGGGCAAGTCGACCCTTCTGCGGGCTATTGCCGGGTTGTTGCCATACATTGGCGGCGATATTCTGTTTGAGAGTGCGCAAGCCGGTGTCGATCTGGCGCAGCAGACGCATTACCTCGCCCATGCTGACGGAATGAAATCCGCGCTGACAGTCGAAGAGAATCTTGATTTTTGGACGGGTTTTCTCTCAGGCGTGCAAGACCCGCGCAGTATCACGATTCCTGAGGCGCTTGAGCTTGTGGGGCTTTCACATGCCGCACATGCGCCGTTCGGCGTCTTGTCAGCAGGCCAAAAGCGTCGAGCCGCGTTGGGCAGGCTTCTCGTTGCCTTTCGTCCGCTCTGGCTTCTAGATGAGCCTTTGACGGCGGTAGATCAGGGGGCGCGTGAACGTTTTGCTCGGGTCATGTCTGAACATTGCGCACGGGGAGGGCTGATCATTGCCACAACCCATGAACCGCTCGGGCTTGCAAAAGTCGCAGAGTTGACGTTGGGAGCGGCAAGATGACCTCCTCGCTCC
>DAIRFH010000040.1:0-3289 GCA_036795145.1 Methylocystis sp.
TTTATCGCCTCGTTATGCGGCCTTTGGATATGCCGCGGCGAAACTGGACGATTTTCTTAACCTCATCCCATCGCGCCTCTCGGCGGCTCTCTTAACCTGCGCCGCCGCCCTCTTTCCTCAAGCCTCTATATCTGGCGCGTTGAAAACCGCTTTGCGGGACGCGCCGCGCCACCTTTCCCCAAACGCCGGCTGGCCAGAATCGGCCATGGCTGGCGCTCTGGGGCTCAGCTTAGGCGGCCCTCGGGTCTATGGAGACCAAACCGTCGACGGCGCCAGATTGGGCGACGGTCGCGTGGCAGCGCGGGTTGAAGATATTCAACAAGCCCTCAAGCTCTATCGTCTAGCCGCCATTGTTTTCTGGGGATTATTGGCCCTGGCGGCCTTTTGGACAACTTAACAAGAGGCGATAGAAGGCTCGGGCGCGCCGATAGCAGAGAAAACGCAACAACCCTTCCAATTTTTCTGTATTAGACTATCCTGAGCCGCGATTGTGCATCGCAGCATAGTGGAAAAAAGCCGTGTCTATGGGATTTACAGGACGCTGGCGGGAGCATCATTCGTATGGATCGACTGTCGTATCAGTTTTATGAGTTCATGCATCTGGCCTTTGCGCCGGCGCGCGCCGCGACTGACGCGCTGCTCCACGCCATAAAAAACCCGCTCAATCCACTGCATCACACACCCTTTGCGCGTAATATCGCCGCCTCAGCTGAATTATTCGAACGCATGACGCGCCGATATGGAAAGCCAATCTTTGGTCTCGACGCCACCCGCGTTGATGCAGAAGAGGCGCCGATTGTGGAGGAAATTGTTTGGCGACGGCCTTTCTGCAGCTTGTTGCATTTCAAACGGCAATTTGCCGGCGCGCCCCCCAAACAATCCAAGCTCCTCATTGTTGCGCCAATGTCAGGACATTACGCCACACTCCTGCGCGGCACAGTGGAAGCCTTTTTGCCAACGCATGACGTCTACATCACAGATTGGAGCGATGCGCGCAGCGTGCCTTTGTCTGAAGGCAGCTTCGATCTCGATGATTACATCGATTATTTGACGGAGATCATGCAACATCTCTCGGCGCAACATGACGGCGTCGCCCTGCATACGCTTGGCGTTTGCCAAGCCTCTGTGCCGCTCATTTGCGCCATCGCTAATCTTGAAGCACACAACAGCCCGCATGCGCCAGAGTCGATGATTTTAATGGGCGGGCCGATTGATACGCGCGTTAATCCAACAGCCGTCAATAAACTAGCCGAACAACGCGGTATTGACTGGTTCCAACGTCATTGCATTCACACCGTGCCTTTTCCAAATGTCGCCATGGGCCGGCGCGTCTATCCTGGGTTTTTGCAACTATCAGGTTTCATGGCGATGAATATTGAGCGCCATGTCTCCGCCCACCTCGATATGTTCAATCACCTCGTGGAAGGCGATGGCGACAATGCTGAAAAACATCGTGACTTCTACGATGAATATCTTGCTGTTATGGACCTGACAGCTGAATTTTATTTGCAAACAGTTGAACGCGTGTTCATTCGACATGAACTGCCTCTTGGCCTTTTGCGTCACCGAGACAGCGTCATTGATCTAAAAGCCATCCGACGCACAGCCCTTCTTGCGGTGGAAGGCGAGAAAGACGACATCTCTGGCGTGGGTCAGACGGAAGCCGCGCTGGCGCTGTGCGCGAATATCCCAGCCGCACGCAAAAGCCATTATCTTCAGCTTGGCGTCGGCCATTATGGCGTTTTCAACGGCTCTCGTTTTCGTGAACATATTGCGCCAAAGATATGTCGCTTCACGGCTGCTGCGGAAGCCGACAGCGCCTCAGCCTGAACCTTGCATCAGCTCAAAATTACAGGCAAAACTAGCTGGCTGACGGAGAATCCCATAATTCTTCGCCTCGTAAAAGAATTTTCATAACGCCCCGCTCTTCGCGGAACGGCTTGTCATCAGGGAAAGTAGCATGGACACGCGCGACGACGCCTCTCGCGAGGCGCTGCAAAAAGAGATCGACTCGATCCACTGGTATCATGAGTTTGATTTCGGCGACGGGCTGCGTTCTGTCAGCATCTCGCAAGCAGAAGATCATCGTCGCGTGTGGCGCTTCATTGAGAGCGAACTTGAAACAATCGATTTCACAGGCAAGAGCGTCTTAGAAATTGGCTGTTGGGACGGCTACTGGAGCTTTTATGCAGAAAAGCGGGGAGCCAAGCATGTTTTGGCGAGCGACGACGTCTCACAAAATTGGGCGAACGGCGCGGGACTGAGACTTGCGCATAAATTGCTTAATTCAAAAGTTGAAATCAATCAGAGCCTCTCAATTTATGAAGCTTCTAAGCTTAATCGCACCTTCGACATCATTTTGTGCTTGGGCGTTTATTACCACCTGGTCGATCCCTTCGCGGGCTTTGCAGAGGTGCGTCATCTCATGCATGAAAACTCTATCGCCGTTTTTGAGGGCGATGCGACGCTCGAACTTCGACCCGACACCTATTATTGGGATATGTCGGATTCATCAAAATCCTGCTTCGTGCCGACGCAATGGGGACTGAACCATATGCTGAAAACCGCTTATATGGATGTCACGTCTCAGCGCTGGATGCGCCCGCCGCAAGGACTGATGATCAATGTTGATCCAGCGCATTTGGTTGGCGCCATGGGCGCAAAAGATCCGTCTGAATTTAAAACACTGAGGCACCGCGAACATATTATAACGGTGACGAAGCCTTTCTCAGGCGAAAACCCGCTGCACCCCTATAAGCCCCCCTTTAACCTTAGCCGCTTTGATACGCGCTTTTCTTAATGCGCAAGCGCTCGAATGCACTTTTATTCTGCCGCTTAAAGTTGGTGCACAAGTCCGGCGCGCAAATTACTGCGCGCCATTTTGACCAATAAACTAGCTGTTTCCTCATCATTCAACCAAGCTTCAACGCGTGCATTGAAAAGCTTAGAGGACTGTGTCGCAGCATAGGTCTTATAGCAGGCTGAAAGATATTGCGGCAGTGTCAGAAAATCGCCCACGGTATGGGCGAAATTATGGTTTTGCATCTTGTAGAGATAGCTGCCCTTGACGCCAAACATTTTTGCAATTGCCGGATAGACAGGAAATACTTCTGCGCGTGATAAATCATCAACGCCATAAAAACTAAAATCAACATCGCGCGGCGTTAGGCCGACTTTTTCCCAAAGCCGCTTGGCAAGATCATACAGCACAAAGCTCTTGGGATGAACTGTTGAAAACATAAAAACGCCTTTGCGCGACCAGTTAAGAAGATCTGTTGATAGATCAATG
>DAIRFH010000040.1:3389-18967 GCA_036795145.1 Methylocystis sp.
GTGCGCACGAACAAAGACATATTTGCGCGCGCGCTGCCAATCGCCGAGAAATGGTCAACTGTGGCGCTGGGGTCCATCAATTTCATTGAATAGGCAACGCCAAAACTTTGACAATTGCCAATAACGGCAATCCGCGGCCCGGTGTTGCGCAGCCTGCGTCCGGTAATTTTGGCAAGGCGCGGATCAACGGCGTATTGCCGCCATGACTTGAAAATCTGTTTGTCGATCTGGGAAAACATAGGGTTGTTTACCGGATTTATCGCGACAAAGTCACGCGTTTATGAAGGCTCATGGGTGACAAGCGTCGACGCCTTGTCTATGTTCCAAACACATAGTCGGACGGCCCCAAAAGAGATGAAAGGCCGATTTGCACCCCATCGATCAAAATCGATAAGGAACCCTGGCCGATGGCCGAAAATCCCTATAGCTCCCTACCTGACCACCGCTTCTGGCGCAAGGCGGTCACGTCATTGCCGCCATTTGCAATAGATCCTTTGACCGCAACGCCTTTTAAAATCGCGCGCCATGATCGTGTTGCAACGGCCGGCAGTTGTTTTGCTCAAGAAATCGCCCACCGACTGCAGGCCAGCGGTTACACTTATTATCTCGCTGAAGAGCCGCCAAAGGGCATGTCCGCCGCCGAGGCGAACCGTCGAAATTACTCCATGTATTCTTGCCGTTACGGCAATTTATACACGACGGCGCAATTGCTGCAGCTCATTGAGCGCGCTTATGGGCGCTTCACGCCTGAACTCGACCATTGGAACCGTCCAGAAGACGGTCGTTTCGTTGATCCGTTTCGACCCCGCATTGAGCCTGACGGTTATGCAACGCTGGACGACATGCGCGCAGATCGAGAGCGCCACTTCGCCGCCGTTCGTCACATGATTGAAACAATGGACGTCTTCGTCTTCACCTTTGGCCATACCGAAACATGGCGACATAAAGCTGATGGCGCAATCCTCCAGCTCGCGCCGGGCGTTGCAGGAGGCGTCTGGGACGACAGCGTTTATGAATTCTACAACATGACCGTGAGCGAGGTCGTGCGCGACTTTCTTGCGTCGGTCGACCGCATTCGCGAGATCAACCCAAAGGTTCGGATCGTTTTGAGCGTTTCACCTGTTGGCATTATCGCAACATATGAAGATCGTCATGTCGTTGTTTCGAACACTGCCGTTAAGGCCATACTTCGCGCCGCCGCCGACGAAGTCGTGCGCGCAAGACCAAATATTGCATATTTCCCATCTTATGATCTTGTGAATGTCTCTCCTAACGCTGCGCGTTTCTATCGTGACGACACGCGACGAATAAACTCGCAGGGCATCGATAGAACCATGAAAATGTTTTTCGATCATTTTACGGAACGCGCACAAGAGGATGCAAAAATCCGTTCCGTAAAATTCGACGTCGCCGCCGAAGCGGAAGAGAATGCGCGCGTTGTTTGTGACGAAGAGGCGATTGAATCAGCTTAAACGAGCAAAGCGCCCTACTTTTTATCCTTAAGGACATGAACAAATGATAATTAGCTCCCTTACGCTCATCACTGCAGGCGCTTTTACTGGCGCATGCCTTTATCTAAATTCAGTCGAGCAACCCGCTCGTCTGAAACTCAGCGATGAGTCTTTGATAAAAGAGTGGGAGCCCTCAGATCATCGCGGCTTTATGCTGCTCGCGGGATTAGCCATCGCTTCAGCATTATGCGGCTTTATTTCCTACCATGAGCTCAACGACATACGCTGGCTCTATGGCGCGCTGCTGATCCTTGGCTCCTTGCCGTACACCTATCTCGCTATCGTGCCGCTTAATGATCGCATTTTGGGATTAATCGGCGCCGAGGCCGCACATGAAGCGCGCAGCGTCATAAAACTTTGGGGCTTGCTTGAACTTGGTCAAACCGCCATTGGCTTTACAGCCATCTGTGTTTTTCTTTGGGCGGCAAGCTGAAAATCCCAATGCTCATTTCGCAAAGAATTAAATCATGAGTTATGATCTAATTGTTATTGGCAGCGGCCCTGGTGGTTATGTTTGCGCCATTCGCGCTGCACAGCTTGGATTAAAAACAGCTGTTGTCGAGAAAAACGCAACGTTTGGCGGCACCTGTCTTAATATCGGCTGCATTCCTTCAAAGGCGCTTTTGCACGCCTCGCACTTATTTGCGCAAACGCAACATGAGCTGGCTCCGCTCGGCGTGATCGTTAATCCGCCGAGCCTTGATCTGCCAAAAATGATGCAACACAAAACAGACACGGTCGCCGCCAACGTCAATGGCGTCGCGTATTTATTCAAGAAGAATAAAATTGAGACCTATCATGGCGTGGGCTGCATTACTGAACCAGGTAAAATATCTGTCACATCAATCGACGGCAGCGTACAGATCTTAGAAACTAAAAATATTGTTATTGCGACAGGCTCAGTTGTTTCGCCAATACGCGACGGCTCTGGCAAAGAGATTGAATTAGACGAAAAAATTATTCTTTCCTCCACAGGCGCCTTAACACTCGAGAAGGTTCCCAAAAATCTTGTTGTCGTTGGCGCTGGCGTCATTGGACTTGAAATGGGCTCTGTATGGCGCCGACTTGGCGCTGAGGTGACGATCATTGAATATCTTGATCGCATTCTTCCAGGTTTTGATCTTGAAATCGCGACTCGCTTCCAAAAGATTCTTGAAAAGCAGGGATTTGCTTTCAAACTTTCGGCAAAAGTAACCGAGATCGTCAAGGAAGCCGATCACGCGCTGGTCGCCTATGCGACAGTGGATGGCGCGACGACGGCAAGTCTTAAAGCAGACGCGGTGTTAATTGCTGCGGGCCGTATGCCTTTTACCCAAGGATTGGGCCTAGAAGCAGCTGGCGTCGCAGTGGAGCGTGGCAGAATTGTCATCAACGACCACTTCGCCACCAATGTCGACGGCGTCTACGCCATCGGCGATGTTGTCCGCGGCCCGATGCTTGCGCATAAAGCTGAAGACGAAGGCATTGCCCTGGCGGAAATCCTTGCGGGTCAAGCAGGTCATGTAAACTATGGCGTTATCCCTGGTGTTGTTTACACCATGCCCGAAGTCGCCTCTGTCGGCCTGACGGAAGAAGAGGCTAAGGGGCAAGGTCTTGCCATCTCCTCAGGAAAGTTCCCCTTCTCGGCCAATGGTCGCGCACGCGCCATGCGTGAAACAGATGGTTTCGTAAAGATTATTGCTGACGCCGCAACAGATCGGGTTCTTGGCGTTCACATCATTGGCGCGGGCGCTGGAGAGTTAATCGCCGAGGCCGCTGTCTTGATGGAATTTTCAGGCTCTGCAGAAGATCTTGCCCGCATTTGCCATGCGCATCCAACAATGTCTGAGGCGATTCGAGAAGCGGCTCTGGCTGTCGCAACGCGCGCCTTGCACATATAACTTCCCGACCCCGCGCACATCATCTCAGCACAGAACGCTGGCGCTTTACTGACAGCGCGCTTAAATCTTTATCAAGCGCGAGAGGGTTTGTGACGGTGAATATTTCCGCCTCTTCGATGAAGCGAGCTTTTTGGTTTCTGCTCGCGATCATCTTTCTCATCGAGAATTGGCTATGGGAGCATGTTCGCGACTGGCTGGCGACGCTATGTCGCCGCATAGGCCTTGAACGTTTTGAGCCCTGGCTAAAAACCTTCGTGGCCTCGCTGTCGCCTCTGGCGACGCTGCTCCTGTTTGGCGTTCCTGCGCTGGCTATTCTGCCCTTTAAAATTATCGCCGTCGCCTTGATCGCGCGTGGAAAGATCACGGCTGGCCTGGTTTCTATTTTTCTTGCAAAGACCTTGGCCCTTGGCGTGACATCGTATCTTTTTGCCATTTGTCGCAGTAAATTGCTCCAAATCCACTGGTTCAAACGTTTTTACGTGTTGATGCTGACCATCCGGGCGTGGGCGCGCGACATTATTGCGCCCGTTAAGGCACAGCTCAAACAATATGTGGCGATGCTGAGGACAACCGCCACGTCGCGTTCAGGTCAGATAATGGAGGCGTTCTTGCACAAATGCGCCCGACTACGCGCGAATGTTAAGAAGAAACATTCAGCTTAAGGCTTTAGATCGCACACCGCGTAGCCAAAACATAAATCCTCAGATGACGCCGGCGATGTCTTAAATAAGACAATTGCCCCAGCGACGCCGATCATGACAACCACAGCAGCCATTCCAGAAAACGCAGCCTTGCGCATAAAACACGTCCTATTGTTGAGCGTCTGATTTCAACCTGAAAAGCTGAAACAATCTTTAAAGATCAGCAAAAATCTTAGGACACTCGTTTAAAAAAGATCGCAACGCCTCTCGTGCGACTGAACGGCTCCCGGCAGCGCCAGCTAAGGCTGTCGCCGCCAAAAGCCTTTGAAAGACTGGAATAAAGGCTTTTTGAGATTTCGTTGCGCAAGAAAAACGCACCCCTTCTGTCGCTCAGCAACAGAAGGGAGTTGTTAACTACATTACGACAACTTTCGTGCCGACCTTTACGCGATTGTAGAGATCGATCGCATCAATATCGCGCATACGGATACAGCCGGAAGAAACACCCTGACCGATTTTTTCAGGCTCATTCGTGCCATGAATACGATAAAGCGTGTCCTTGCCGTTTTCGTAGAGATAAAGCGCGCGCGATCCTAATGGATTATCTGGACCACCCGGCAATCCGCCAGCATCAGCTGTTGGCTGAAGATGCGGCCAACGCTCAAGCATATCCTTTGGCGGAATCCAGCGCGGCCATTCCTGCATCGCGCCAATGTAAGTACGACCGGTCCAGCCCATCGCGTCCTGGCCTGTCGATACGCCATAACGCACCGCTTTGCCGCCCGGCATGATGTAGTAAAGGAAATGGGCCTGAGAATCGACAACGATGGTGCCAACAGGCTCGCCCGTCTTATAATCGACAAGGTAACGCTCGAATTCAGCGCCAACCTGCGCCTTAGGCGCAAGGGCCATAAATTCTGCGTCACGACCAGAAAGCTTTGGATCCGGCAGGGTTGTGCCGTTGCATCCAGCCAAAGCGACGGCCACAAGCGACGCCGCAATCACAAATTTGTAATTCATTTGCTCACTCCTTCCCGCCGCATGTTGAGACGTTAGACAATTCCTTACCATGTCTTTTATGCAGTTGGAGCAAGGTCTCGTTAATATTCTCATGCTGTTGCATAGGCGCCACGCTGTTGCAGATCCGACACAGTTGTGATGTTTTGAGGAAGACGCGGTAATTATTCTGTCATACTCATGACTTCCTAATTCTCTAGTTCTCCGTCATGAGGATCCAGTCTATTATCAGACGACCTCTGCGAGACTGTGGATATTGAGAACAGCGTTCTTTTCCCATTCGAGCGGCTTGGCCCATGAAATGGGCGCTGGACATCCAGAACAGCCGGCAAGATTGCGCGCGATCGAACGCGCCTTAGAGGCGGAATGTTTCAACGCCTTGATCCGCATCGAGTCCCCGTCCGCTCCCGCCCACGCTCTCTTGCGCGTCCATCCGGAAAGCTATCTTGATGCGCTGGGACAAGCTGCTCCGCATCAAGGCTACGCCGCCCTAGATAGCGATACGCAAATGAACCCACACACGCTGACGGCCATCTGGCATGCGGCTGGTGGGAGCGTCGCAGCTGTCGATCATGTGATGAGCGGCATGGCGGATAACGCCTTTATCGCCGCCCGCCCACCCGGTCACCACGCCGGGCGGCAATCTCCCATGGGTTTTTGCTTTGTGAATAACGCCGCGATTGCCGCGCGTCATGCCCAGACAGCGCATGGGGCCGAGCGTGTCGCTATCATCGATTTTGACGTTCATCATGGCAATGGCACACAGGAAATTTTCTGGTCTGACGCCTCGGTCTTATTCTGCTCGATACATCAAGCGCCTTTCTATCCAGGCACCGGCGGACGCAACGAAACTGGCGTCCATGACACCATCGTCAATGCGCCATTATTGGCTGGCGCCTCTGGCCATGTCTTTCATGAAGCGCTGAAAGAGAGAATTTTGCCGCGCCTAAAGGCCTTTGCTCCAGATCTGATCGTCATTTCTGCGGGCTTTGACGCGCATATCGACGATCCCCTCGGCGGCCTTAACCTCGAGGCGCAAGATTTCGGCGAAGCAACAAAACGCTTAATGGATGTAGCTGACAAAGCGTGCCAGGGTCGCCTGATCTCTATGCTCGAGGGAGGCTATCACCTAGATGCTCTCGGCAGCTGCGTGCGCGAACATGTCTATGCCCTGACAGGCCTGTCAGGGATGCGCATGATTTGAAGAAATCAAAAAGATGACGCCATACAGCCCAATAGGCATGGCGGCGCTTAAAACGGGCGCGAGGAACGCTTAGCCCTGGCGCGCTTTAAAACGCTTTTGAACCTTATTGATGACGTAAACACGGCCCTTGCGACGCACCAGCTGGTTGTCGCGGTGGCGTGCACGCAATGATTTCAAAGAGTTACGAACTTTCATCGGTCATTCCCCGGCAAGATTACAATAGCCGGGGCGACGCCCAGCACTCGATTGACCGTGGCTATGCCAAATTTCTGAGCTCTGATCAAGTCAAGGCGAATTAAAATCAAGCGGCCGCGCCCGTGCAGATCGCTTAGGCAAAGCCCGAAGCGATCTGTTGATACGTCTCCCACCCCTGTGCGCGTAACCGGCAGGCTGGACATGCGCCACAGCCATACCCCCAATCAAAGAAACGCCCCCGCTCGCCTAAATAGCATGTGTGCGTCTGCGTTCGGATGAGCTCAATCAATGCCTCGCCGCCCAGCGCCTCAGCAAGACGCCAGGTGGCTGCCTTGTCGATCCACATCAAGGGCGTGTGAATGGTGAAGTTTTGCCCCATGCCAAGATTTAGAGCCTTACCCATCGCCTGAATGGTTTCATCCCGACAATCTGGATAGCCCGAATAATCCGTCTCGCACATGCCGCCAATCAAATGCCCGATACCGCGCCGATAGGCGAGCGCCGCCGCAAAAGTCAAAAACAGCAAATTACGGCCAGGAACAAATGTATTGGGCAATCCATCCTGGGAAAGAACAATCTCAGCATCTCGGGTAAGCGCCGTATCAGAAACAGCGCCAAGCGCATCAAGACACAGCGTATGATCAAGACCCAAACGCGCATCCCAGCTCCCCGATATTTTCATCAAGCCGTCACGCAAATCAGCGCGGCGCTCGAGTTCAACACGGTGGCGCTGGCCATAATCAAACCCTAAGGTTTCAACGCGCTCAAAACGCTCCAACGCCCAGGCTAAGCAGGTAGTCGAATCCTGGCCGCCGGAAAAAAGCACAAGCGCTGCGCTCTGCGTCTGTTGAGAATGCGGCAGTGTCATAACGTGATTTTCTTCCTCTTCCGGCAAAGACGAGCGTTGTGCGCTGCTGCGACTGCGCGCCGTTTCGCACGAAGCGCATTTTATACTGAGAAGACTTTGAAAAATAGCGTCTGCCCATTATGCCTTTTATGAACACAAGCTGACGCCAGCCGTGCACATGCAAGTAAGACAAAGAGGAAAAACTCGATGACGACTGTCACCGTTGGGCACGGCTTAAGGAACATAGGCCTGAGCAATCGCAGCCCCTTGACGGTGATTGCGGGTCCTTGCGCGCTTGAAAGTCGCGACATGGCGCTTGAAGTTGCAACTGAGCTGGCGAACATCCAAGATCAGCTCTGCCTCAACGTCATATTCAAAGCCTCATTCGATAAAGCTAATCGCACCAGCGGCGCAGCGCCAAGAGGCGTAGGTCTCGACGCGGCGCTGTCAATCTTTCATGAGATCAAAACACGCACGAGTCTGCTTATCACAACAGATGTGCATGAGACCGCGCAATGCGCGCGCGTTGCTACGCATGTTGACCTGTTGCAAATCCCAGCCCTCCTCAGTCGTCAAACGGATCTCATTATCGCAGCCGCGCAAACGGGTCTGCCTGTAAATATCAAGAAAGGGCCCTTCATGGCGCCTCAAGATATGCAACATGCAATAGAAAAGGCCCGTCATCATAGCGCGCGGGGCGTTATCGTGACAGAACGCGGCGCATGTTTTGGCTATAACAACCTCGTCGCCGACATGCGATCGCTTGAGGTTTTAAAAGAAACAAATGCGCCAGTCATTTTTGATCCCTGTCATGCTGCGCAATATCCCAGTGGCCAAGGACAGGCGTCAAGCGGCGATCGACGTTTCATCGCACCGCTTGCGCGCGCCGCCGTTGCAATAGGCATCGCAGGAATTTTCATAGAAACACATCCTGATCCCGACAAAGCAATCTCAGACGGCGCCACGCAAATTCCTCTCAAAACTCTCGCGCAGCTCGTCAAAGAGCTCTCAGCCTTTGACAAAATCGCCAAGAAGCTTGAAAGCCATGACGAGGGGCTGTGAGGCGCCCTAAAGCTTATGCTGTGCGATTCTTTTATTGCTTGGCTGACAATCAGACATTTCCCGCTAATTAAGGACAAAACGGAGCCTTAGAATGAACGCCAGCCTAGACATTGGTTGGGAAATTCTCGAGATCATCTGGATCAATATTTTGCTCTCGGGCGATAACGCCATTTTAATTGCGCTGGCGTGTCGACAACTTCCACCTTTGCAACGTCGTTGGGGCGTTTTTCTCGGCGCGCTTGGCGGCGTTTTCTTACGCGTTCTTTTTACGCTTATTTTCGTGGAGTTAATGGAGATCCCGCTTTTGAAAGCGCTTGGATCCATCCTGTTGCTCATCGTTGCGGTTAAACTGCTTATCGATGAAACAGAACCATCAGACGTAACAGCCAAACCTAATCTTTGGGGCGCTGTCATCTCGATCATAACGGCTGACGCGGTGATGTCGCTTGATAATGTCATCGCCATTGCCGCGGCCGCGCGCGGTTCGGCGCATTTGATTATTTTTGGCCTCGCCCTTTCTGTGCCGATTGTGATGTTTGGCGCTGGATTTTTGCTGAAGGCTCTTGAACGCTTGCCGCTTTTAGTTTGGGCTGGCGCCGGGCTCCTCGGCTGGGTCAGCGGAGAAATGATGGCAAGCGATCCAGTTGTTCGCGCCTATACGCAGGACCACATCGACCACGCAACCTTTGAGCAAGCGCTTTGCCTGATTGGCGCAGGCAGCGTACTCGCAATCGCCTTCGTTATAAAATCGCGACGCCTCACCCGTAGCCGTCGCGCGTCATAACGGCTATTTGCCCAGTAATTGCCCGAGCAGTTTTTCCAATTCGCTCGACGCAGCGCCAGGACGCGGTGCGTTTTGCGCAACGCCTATTTGCAGCGTTTGCTTGATTTTTTCGATGGCTTGCCGCGCTGCGGCGTCATCAAAGCCCCCAGGAAGATGAGGAGACTGTCGATCTGACGGGAGCTCTAAGGGATCGCCGCCGGCAGACCCAGAACGCGAGAGGCTATCCCCCCGGTTGGCGGGCGTATCCCTTCCGCCGCCAAGGATTGAGCCCAGAACACCGCCAAGGAGATCGCCCAAACCGCCTTCACGCGGTTGTGGGCCAGGTCTCGAGGCTGGCTTGCCGCCGCCCAGCACCTGCCCGAGGATTTCCTCCAGTCCGCCGCCAGCCTTACCCCCGCTAAGGACGCCAGAATTGATGATCTGACTAAGAATGCCGCCAAGGCCTTGCTGGTTCAATGTCTTAGAGAGGCCGCTGAATAAAATAGAAGCGAGAATCGGTAGCAATTGGCGCAGAATGGCGGTTGAAACGCCGCTTTGACGCGAGGCTGCCTGAAGAATTTGATCTGTGGCGTCATCGGCTCCAAAGAGACTAAAAACAGCCGTTTGACCACGAGAAACGGCGTCATCGGCGCAGGCCGCCTCCACATGATCATGTGCGCAACAGCTGCTTGCCGCGCAAACGCATTCAACTAATTTCACAGCGCCTTGGGGATCTTCCGCCGCCCGATCCAGTCCAAGCGCAAGCGCCGGCTTAAGAGCCTGAATAGCTGCAACAATCTCAGTCTCGCTAAGATCAAATTGCTGGGCGAGATTGGCAGCAAGCTGGCCGCCCTGCGCGGATGAAAGGAGCATATCAAGATCCGCCATTGAGGCCTCCGTCCCTTAAAATAGCCGGGATTTCTCCCGCATGTCTTTTGATCAGCCGTCCTCAAGATCCTAACTCAATTTTGAAAAGAGCGCGAACCCAGCCTAGTGTGCGCAGACATGTTTCACTGCGGCTTGACAGACTTCCGCCTGCACGACATCAGTTCCTTGAAAGATCGCAGCTGCAGACTGGCTCCATCTGGAGTGGACGTCGCCGCTTCTCGCCGAAAGCGTCAAGATGAACGTTCAACCTCGCCCCATCCTTCCCCCACTCAAAATTTTGCTATGTTCGCCGCGCGGTTTCTGCGCTGGCGTCGTGCGCGCTATCGACGCTGTTGAACGCGCCTTGGCGAAATATGGCCCGCCCGTTTATGTGCGCCATGAGATCGTCCACAACCGCTATGTTGTGGAGTCGCTCAAAGCCAAAGGCGCCGTATTTGTTGAAGAGCTTGAAGAGATCCCCGAAACATCTGCGCCAGTCATTTTTTCAGCCCATGGCGTTGCAAAGTCAGTATCGGCGCAAGCAGGCGCGCGCAATCTGCTCGCCATAGACGCCACATGTCCGCTCGTCACAAAAGTTCATCGTGAGGCGGAAATTCACTGGCGACGCGGCAGGCGCATCTTGCTCGTTGGACACTCAGGACATCCTGAAGTTGTCGGGACGATGGGACAATTGCCTGAAGGCGCCGTAATTTTGGTCGAGTCGCTTGAGGATATCGCCAAGCTTAAATTCGAAGATGAGAGCAATCTTGCTTATGTGACCCAAACAACGCTTTCTCTCGACGACTCGCGTGAGATCGTCAACGCCTTGACTCGCCGCTTTCCGCAAATCGTTGGGCCGCACAAAGAAGATATTTGCTATGCGACAACCAATCGTCAGGCGGCGGTAAAGGAAGTGGCGCCGCATGTCGACGCCGTCATTGTTGTTGGATCGCCAAACTCATCGAACTCTCAGCGTTTACGCGAAGTGGCCGAGCGCGCCGGCGCGCCGGCGCAATTGGTTCAGGGACGAGGTGAAATTGACTGGTCTATTTTTGGTTCAATTTCGTCGCTTGGCATTACCGCAGGAGCCTCCGCGCCAGAAGTTCTTGTTGAGGAAATAATGGATGCTTTCGCTGAACGTTATCAAATTTCGGTGGAAATGATTTCCACCGCCGACGAAAACGTTTCTTTTCCTCTGCCAAAAGAGCTGCGCGCGCTAGCCTAGGCGCGCTGCGCGCACGGATACAGCCATGGCGGTCTATACTGAAATCGATGATGCTGAACTCTTCGATTTCCTTGCAACCTATGACATCGGCAAACCACTTTCATGCAAAGGCATTGCTGAAGGCGTTGAGAATTCGAATTTTTTTTTGCTGACAGAAAAAGGCGTTTTTATTCTCACGCTTTATGAAAAGCGCGTGCGCGAGGCTGATCTGCCATTTTTTTTGGGCTTGATGGAACATCTTTCCGCCCAAGGACTGACATGCCCGCAACCAATAAAAAACCGTCACGACGCAGCTTTAGGGCGACTGGCTGACAAACCTGCTGCAATCGTTACATTTCTTGACGGGCACGCGCTCCACCATCCTGACCCTGACGCCTGCAGCGCTTTGGGCGGCGCGCTCGCGCAGCTTCATTTGGCGGGCAAAAGCTTTAAGATGACGCGCGATAATGCGCTGTCTGTTCATGCGTGGCGTCCGCTCTTTACGCCTTTTGCAGATCGCGCTGGGCAAATTGCGCAGGATTTACGCGCGCTTGTCGAACAAGAACTTGATTTACTGGAGCGAAACTGGCCAAGAGATCTGCCATCAGGCGTTATTCACGCCGATCTTTTTCCTGATAATGTTTTTTTTCTTGACCATAAAATATCTGGCCTGATTGATTTCTATTTCGCCTGCACTGACGCCCTCGCATATGATCTCGCCATCTGCGTCAATGCTTGGTGCTTTGACGCCAATCATCAATTTCGCCAAGAAAACTGCGCTGCGATGATCACGGCTTATCAAAAGACGCGACGTCTCGGGAAAGAGGAAATCGCTGCCTTTCCTTGGCTGGCGCGGGGGGCGGCCATGCGTTTTCTTCTGACGCGTTTTGTCGATTGGCTGAATGTGCCCAAGGGCGCCCTGGTGCAACCCAAGGACCCAAAAGAATATCTCGCAAAACTCAACTTTCACCGCACAGTGCGTGATCCAAAAACCTACAGCCTCTCGCCGTGACAAAGAAAGTAACGATTTGGACAGATGGCGCTTGTTCGGGAAATCCAGGTCCTGGCGGCTGGGGCGCGATTTTACGTTTTGGCGATCGTGAAAAAGAATTGAGCGGCGGCGAAGCGCTCACCACCAATAATCGCATGGAGTTGATGGCGGCTATTATGGCGTTAGAGGCCTTAACGCGCCCTTGCGATATCGATCTTTATACAGACTCTCAATATGTGCGCGGCGGCGTCACAAGCTGGATCAAAAATTGGAAAGCGCGCGGGTGGCGCACGGCCGATCGCAAACCCGTTAAAAATATTGAATTATGGCAGCGCCTTGAGACAGCGGAAGCGCGCCACGCTGTTGAGTGGCACTGGGTAAAGGGCCATTCCGGCCATGAAATGAACGACCGCGCAGACGCCCTAGCACGCGCTGGACTGAGCGCTTTTCTCCGCCAGCGCGCTCAAGAGAATTCCTTGAGGTCATCTGAAGAAAATTAGCGAAAAAATATCAACCGCACACAAGCCTTATCGCACAAGACGCCTCATGGCGCTGGGCTTGTTACGTCCTGACGCAACATGAAAAAGAAGCGTATTATGAGCACTCCACGTTCACGATGCGCCCAAGACGGGCAAAGCTTATGCTGTCGGCATAGTTTAGTGTAGAAAAGATCCAACCAGGGCAGCGCTGTCGCCCGCACCATCTTAACCACAAGCCGCGTGATGCAATGAAATATTTTTCTGCCCTGGCGACATTGTGCTTAGTGACCTTAGTATTGCAAGCACAGCTTCACGCTCAAGACATGTTGCGCGGCATTGATCTCGCACAGCCTGCATATTCCCAAGCAGAACTCTCGCGCGCCGATATAGAGAAAGCGATCGCAGACCGTGCGCCAGGCGGCGCGCTTGATTTTAGCAACAAGAGCCTTAACGGGCTTGATCTTTCTGGCTTAGATTTTTCACATGCAAATTTTCACGCAGCGCGTCTGAATAAAACAAATCTCTCACATACTAATCTCGACGGCGCCAATCTTGATCAAGCATGGCTCATTGAGGCGATATTAACAGGCGCATCGCTCAAAGGGGCGCATCTTTTTGCAGCGCAAATGCAAGACGTTCAGGCCGATCAAGCAAATTTCTCTCATGCGCGACTGACAGCAGACCTCACACGCGCCTTGTTGCGCCAAGCGGTGTTTGATGACGCTGACCTCTCTGCAGATATGAAAAATCAATCCATGGGACTAATGCGCGCTGTCCTACGCTCTGCAAAGCTCGATGGCGCGAATTTTAAAAATACAAATCTGACAAGTGCGGATTTGCGGTTTATTCATGCCAAAAACGCAAATTTTGACGAAGCCAACCTCACCAACGCCGACGCCGCCGGCGCAGACTTTAGAGGCGCAAGCTGGCGACAAACGCGCGTAAAAGATCTTGACCTCGACTCAGCGCAAATAGACGCCATCAATACAACCATCTTCCAAGATGCGCATAATCTCGATCGTGCGCTACGCAGATGAGCTATGAATCGCTTCGCATCGGTATTGATTTAGGTGGGACAAAGATCGAGGCGATTGCGCTTGAGGCTAATGGCGAGGTCTGTGCGCGCCGTAGAATCTTAACGCCAAACGACGATTACAGCGCTATTTTGCGCGCGATCAGCGCGCTGGTGCATGATATTGAATGCGAGACCAATCGTCGCGCGACCGTGGGTCTGTGTGGACCAGGCTCGCAGTCTAAGTCTGACGGATTGATCCATGGATCAAATCTCCTGAACCTCAATGGCAAACCCCTTAGCGCAGATCTCGCTGCAAGCCTGCAAAGACCAATACGAATAGAAAACGACGCCAATTGTTTCGCCTTATCCGAAGCTTGCGACGGCGCAGCTTATGGCGCTGCGCATGTCTTCGGCGTGATTCTTGGCACGGGCGTCGGCGGCGGCGTCATCAATAAAGGCGAGATCATGTCTGGTCGTCATCATATCGCGGGCGAGTGGGGCCACACGCCGCTTCCATGGATGACGCCAGAGGAATATCCAGGTCGCCAATGTTTTTGCGGTCACTCAGGATGTATTGAAACCTTCTTAAGCGGGCCAGCCTTTGCTTGGGATTTTGAGACGCGCGCCGGTTCACGCGCCGCGCCACAAGAAATAGTCTTATTGGCAAGAAACGGCGATGAGCGGGCTGTTATGACGCTTAAGGCCTATCAAAGTCGACTGGCGCGCGCGCTCGCCATGCTCATTAATATTCTCGATCCAGATGTCATTGTGCTGGGCGGCGGCATGTCGAATATTGAAGAAATCTACATGGGACTGAATGAAAAAGTTGCGGCGCATATTTTTACTAAAAGACTTGAAACAGCGATCCGACGCAATCATCATGGCGATGCAAGCGGCGTGCGCGGCGCCGCCTGGCTGTGGCCGCGCCAGTTCTAATATGCAACACATTTCCTCCATTCAAATAGAAGGTTATTTGGGCCGCAAACCGCTGACGCGCGCTATCGGCAAAATGTCCAACTTGCTATAAAATCTTAGGTTGAGAGAGTTAGGATTCATGGGCGCTTCGGGCGATACGTCAAACACCGTCAAAAAACTCGCCTTTATTTCATCCGGCACGCCGGAAGCTGAAGACGCGCGCAAAAGGCTTGCAGAAAAATATGGCGACGCCGCACCAGAAGACGCCGATTGTATTGTCGCCCTTGGCGGCGATGGGCTCATGTTGCGCACGCTTCATCGTTATATGGATTCGGGCAAACCTATTTACGGGATGAACCGGGGTTCTGTTGGTTTTTTGATGAACCAATATCGTGAAACAGGATTGCGTAAGCGTATTAACGACGCAAACGCCGCTGTGATTCATCCCTTGTTGATCAAAGCTGTCAACGTCCACAATGATGAATTCTCCGCCCATGCAATCAATGAAGTCTCTTTACTGCGCCAAACCTCGCAGATCGCCAAATTGCGCATTCTCATTAATGGACAAGAGCGTCTTCCAGAACTCGTAACAGACGGGGTCTTGGTTGCAACGCCTGCAGGTTCTACGGCCTATAATTTCTCCGCAAATGGTCCAATTTTACCGCTCGATGCGCCATTGCTTGCGCTAACGCCAATTTCCGCCTTCCGCCCCAGGCGTTGGCGTGGCGCACTTCTGCCTGACGCCGCCAAAGTGCGCATTGAAGTATTGGAGGCAGGCAAACGCCCCGTTTCCGTTGTTGCGGATCATGACGAATTTCGAGATCTTGCTTGTGTCGATATTGAAATGGATCACGCCGCCAATCTCATTCTCCTGCATGACTCTGGTCATTCCCTTGAAGAGCGCATCCTGCGTGAGCAGTTCCTTTATTAACGGCCTGATCATCATGCGCCAGACGGATCATTTTATTGTTAGGACGCGCATCATTG
>DAIRFH010000041.1:0-18689 GCA_036795145.1 Methylocystis sp.
TCGCGCATAGGGGACGCATTCACCACGTCCTCTAACCCCTTCCTGCCGGAGCGTTACCGTAACGACCTGGGCCTGCGTCTTAACGCCGCGAGAAATCACAAAACGTCCGGCTATTGGATAGGCTTCAACAGCAAGCTCCAGCTCAATGCGCAAATTTCAGCTCCTATGGTTAAAAAAGCCGGCGCAATGCCGCTTGCTGACAGCTAGTCTCACGGCTAAGACAATTAGCATCCTAATTGACCATCTGGAACGCATGGCCGCCGACGTCACACAGCACCCGCCACAACTGTCGCTATCGAGCGACGGCCGGCTATATCTTTCTGGCGATTGGACCCTTTTGGCGTCCTATCAGCTGGAGAGCATGTCGCAAAAAATTGTTGATCAAGGATCTCGCGTCAGCTCTCTTATTATTGATTTCAGCCGCGTATCGCGCATCGACACAGCCGGAGCCTGGGTTATCAATCGCGCCCAAAAAGAATTGTCCCTTGCTCATGTAGAAATTTCGCTAGATCAAATCCGGCCCGAACACCAAACGATGCTCAGCGAAGCCGCCTATCGAAACTTTAACTTACACACGCGAAAGCGGCCCCTTCTGATTTTTGATCTTCTAGCGGATCTTGGCGCTTCCATGGTGAGCGCTATTGAGGACTTTTACCGAGGGGTCGCCTTTCTTGGTGAGTTTGTTTCGACATTAGCCTATGTTGCAACAAGCCCAAGGCATTTTCGTTTTACCTCGCTCGTCTCCCATATGGAGTCGATTGGCCTGCGTAGCGCGCCTATCATCATATTGATCAATATTCTTGTTGGGGCGATTGTCGCTCAACAAGGAATCTTCCAGTTGCAAAGGTTTGGCGCCAGCAGTCTGGCGGTAGATCTCATTGGCATTCTGGTGCTGCGAGAATTAGGCGTGCTGTTAACGTCAATCATGATCGCTGGCCGATCAGGCTCTGCGATTACCGCGGAAATCGGCTCAATGAAAATGCGCGAAGAAATTGACGCCTTACGGGTGATGGGGCTTTCGGCAAATGAAGTTTTGATTGCGCCCCGCGTGCTTGCGCTTGTTTGTTCTCTTCCGATACTGACTTTTCTGGCTGACATGTCGGCATTACTCGGCGGCATGATGGTTTCATGGGGCTATGGCGGCATTAGCCCAATTGCCTTCTTATCTTTGCTGAAGGCAGCGATTGCTTTTCGCACATTTGCCGTTGGTCTCATTAAAGCGCCGTTCATGGCCTTGATCATCGGGTTGATTGCTGCAATGGACGGTCTTGCGACAGAGGGATCTGCAGAGTCTCTTGGCCGGCAAGTGACAACATCTGTTGTTAAATCGATTTTCATGGTGATCGTATTGGATGGACTCTTCGCCATGTTTTTTGCCGCTATTGATTATTGAGTCTGGCATGACCTTGATCGACGCCGCTCAGCCTTTTACCCCAACCACACGCGTGGAAAACGACGTCGTTATCCGTGTTCGCGATCTTGTTGTTGGCTTTGGCGACAAATTGGTGATGAAGGACCTTAATCTTGACGTTTATCGCGGTGAGGTTCTTGGATTTGTTGGCGGTTCCGGACAGGGAAAATCAGTATTAACGCGCGCTATTTTGGGCCTCGTGCCCAAACGGGCAGGCACGATTGAAGTTTTTGGTCAAAACCGAGACGCCCTTGATCCGAGCAGACGACGCGCGCTTGAGCAGCGGTGGGGCGTTCTATTTCAAAACGGGGCTTTATTTTCTGGATTAACCGTAAAGCAAAACATCCAAATGCCCATGCGTGAAATGCGACAAATCTCGCAAAAACTCATGGATGAGCTCGCGATGCTCAAGATTGAGCTGGTTGGATTGAGTTTGGACGCCGCCGATAAGTTTCCATCAGAACTATCTGGCGGCATGGTTAAACGCGCCGCGCTTGCGCGTGCGCTCGCGCTTGATCCAGAGCTGGTCTTCCTTGACGAGCCGACGTCTGGTCTCGACCCCATCGGAGCCGCTGAATTTGATGAACTGATCGGGACCTTGCAACATTCGCTCGGGCTGACTGTATTTATGGTGACGCATGACCTTGATAGTCTTTACTCGATCTGCGACAGGGTGGCGGCGCTTGCTGACGGCAAAGTGATCGCCGAAGGGCCGCTCTCTAACCTCCTAGCCTCGACTCATCCTTGGTTGCAGGCTTATTTCCATGGGGTACGGGGCGGACGACTGACAAAATCGGTTAGCGATTACAGGAATAGTTGATGGAAACACGGGCCAATTTTGCCTTAATCGGCGCTTTTACGCTGGCAATCGCCTTTGCGGCCTTTGGCTTCGTCTATTGGTTTTCGGGGCCTAGCCAGCTTGGCACCCAGCAAACCTACAGAATCGTTTTTGCAGGCACCGTCTCGGGACTCTCTAAAGGCTCGCCTGTGCTCTTCAACGGTCTGAAGGTCGGAGAGGTCACGCGCTTAGAGATTTCTCAGAGCGATCCCAGTAAAGTCGACGTGCTTGCATCAATTGATAGCCGTACGCCAGTAAAAGAAGACACCCGCGCCCGCCTTGATCAGCGTGGCTTTACCGGCGTTGCTGACGTCCTTCTTGTTGGCGGCACCATGAACGCGCCGGCGCTGAAAGCGCTAGAAGGACAGGATTATCCAGAGATTCAGGCCCAGCGCTCCGAAATGCAAAACTTACTTGGCAATGCCCAACAACTGTCCACAAAGGCGGCGGAACTGCTTATCAAACTAAATAAATTGCTTGACGATAATGCCGAAACGCTCGGTTCAACGATTAAAAACGCAGAAGTTTTTTCAAAAACGCTTGCGGACAACTCCCAACATATCTCTTCCATCTTGCGCGACACCGCCGAATTCACCCGTGGTCTCAAAGCCCTTGATCAAAAGAAACTCACACAAATATCTAACGATCTCGCTGGCGCCCTTGCCAATCTCAATAAATTTTCCGCATCGGGCCTCAAGCAATATGAAGGTCTAGCTGTAGATGGCAGAACAGCGATCCACACGCTTGATCGCACGCTGCGTTCAATCGAGAGGGATCCATCGCAATTTATCTTCGGCCCATCTCAGACGCAGCCGCAAGCTGGACAACAGGGCCAGGCAGAGACCGCCCCTCAACCATCAGACGCCAAGGCGCAATCGCCCAGCAAGTCAAAAACTAAGACCCAATAACACGCGCCTGATGTTATGCTGGTAAGAAAAAAGCCCAGCCTCGGGGCTAGCGTCGTCTTCACGCCGATGCTAATCGAACGGTCTGGCAATGAGACACGTCGCAGAAAGGTCAGTCGATTACGTCAAATCGCAGTGACATAATCGCTTCAAACGGCCTCCAAATGAAGCTCACAGGAAAGAGATAAGCGTCATGGTGAAGATCAACTTCCACAACTCGGTCGCCCATTATGGCGCGGAACCGGGTGGCGGCGCGCCCACCAAAGTAAATATCACTTTTATCGACTCCCACGGCCAGTCGCGTGTGGTTGAGGGCGAAGTTGGCTCAACCGTCATGGAAACAGCGCGACGCAATGATATTCCAGAAATCGCCGCTGAATGCGGGGGAGCCTGCGCGTGTGCGACCTGCCATGTCTATGTTGATGAAAAATGGTCAGAAAAGACTGGCAAGCCCTCTCAAATGGAAGAGGACATGCTGGACTTCGCATTTGACGTTCAACCAAATTCCAGACTTTGTTGCCAAATTACCGTTCGGCCAGAACTAGACGGGCTTGTCGTGAAAACGCCTGCTCAACAAGGCTAAGACGGCAAGGACTACCCCTAAAAAGAAGCGCTAAATTTAATATTGCATTGCATGTGAAGTTCAGTAGACAAACAAGAAATGGTCAGATCATGGACGCCCTCCATGTGCGTTATGGAACAGCTTGCATATTTCAAAGCCGCTCCAACCTACGTCCGATAAAACCAGCGCGTCCTCTGTACCCATAAAATTGAAGTTAAAATTCAAGGAATTCACTATGACCTCGTCCGATAAAGCCGTGATCAATACTGATGTCGTGATCATCGGCGCCGGCCCGGCAGGGCTTTTCACTGTCTTTGAATTGGGTCTGTTGGACATTAAAGCGCATATTGTTGACATCTTGCCGCGCGCTGGCGGCCAGTGCTCTGAACTTTATCCAGAAAAACCGATTTATGACATTCCCGGTCTGCCGATTGTGACTGGCCAAGAATTAACCGACAATTTGATGAAACAAATAGAGCCCTTTGGCCCCACCTTTCATTTCAATGAAATGGTGGAAAGCCTGGTTTCTCTGGGGACGGCTGATGCGCCAGCCTTTCAGCTGACAACAAACGCAGGCACTGTTTTCAACACTAAAGTTGTCGTTGTTGCTGCCGGCGGCGGATCTTTCCAGCCTAAAAAGCCTCCAATCCCAGGAATTGAAGATTACGAAGGCGCATCAGTGTTTTACGCCGTTCGCCAGATGGAGGATTTTCGCGACAAAAACGTAATTATTGTCGGCGGCGGCGACTCGGCTCTAGACTGGACGCTGAATCTTCAACCCGTCGCCAAAAGCCTGACACTGATACACCGTCGAGACGCCTTTCGCGCAGCGCCTCATTCCGTTTCCGCAATGCAGGAATTGGTTGCGCAGGGAAAAATTACCTTCAAACTCGGACAAATTACCTCCATTGCCGGACAAGGCGGCCAGCTCAGCGCTGCAATGCTTAAGGGCAATGATGGAACGAGCGAAGAACTCGCTTGCGAGCGGCTGATGCCCTTCTTTGGCCTGACCATGAAGCTTGGTCCAGTTGCTGAGTGGGGTTTGAATCTCAATGAAAATCTTGTTCCAGTCGATACCGAGAAATTTGAAACGAGCCACCCCGGCGTGTTCGCCGTTGGCGACATCAATTATTATCCAGGAAAGTTAAAGCTGATTTTATCAGGTTTCCACGAAGGCGCGCTCGCCGCTCAAAGAGCGCACCGCTACATTTATCCAGAGAAAAAACTGCTTTTTCAATACACGACCTCATCAACGAATCTGCAAAAGAAGCTCGGCGTTTCCTAACGTCAGGCGATAAAAGAAAAAATTGAGCGCGCTTATTCTTGCGTATAAGACCTTGGTAGGTGTATAAGAACAACTCTTCCTTCTCATAACGATCATTCTTGAATGATCGCAATTTGAGAGTGGGCCCTACGGGGACCCGCTCTTTTTTGTTTGGTAAATGCAAGAAACGCAAAATAGCAACGAACGCCCTGTTTCAGCGCCCCTTGACGCCGCTCTCGATGAGCCGCGTCTCGTCACTGAGACTGGCCTCACCGCGCGCATCGCTCATCTGGCTGATCCTATCCTCTTACAATTAGGGTTTCGGCTCGTGCGCGTTCGTCTGTTGCAACAAAACGGCCAAATCTTGCAAATAATGGCCGAGCGTGCTGACGGCACAATTACAATTGAGGACTGCGAAGAGATCAGCCAGGCGCTCTCTCCGGAACTTGATGTCGCTGACGCCATAACAAATGAATATCGCTTGGAAATCTCTTCTCCAGGCGTTGATCGTCCTCTGGTGCGCGTTTCCGACTTTGCACGCGCCATCGATCATGAAGTCCGTCTTGAATTGACCCTGCCCATCGAGAACGGACGCAAGCGTTTTCGCGGACTGATCAAAGCAATTGAGGGCCAAGGCCACCAAGCGCTGCTTACGCTTGAACGCACAGATGCGCGTTCTGATGAAGAAAAATGCGTGGTTGTCCCGTTGCGCGATCTCGATGAAGCCAAACTCATGCTCACAGACGCGTTGATCCGCCAATCCTTGCGCGCTGGCAAAATCCAACAAGCGACCCAAGAAGACTTGCCAGCTAAAGAAGATGAAAGACCACGCCGTGGCCCTGGACGTTTTCGTGGAGCGGCAGGGGGTAAATCAAAGCCGCTCACGCCGGCTGGCGTACAAACAAAATTTAAAAAGGGTGGGGCGCCATTAAAGCCCCGCGTCCCCAACCCCGAGGGAGAGTGAAAATGGCCATTAGCGCCAACAGACTTGAAATCCTGCAAATTGCTGACGCAGTCGCGCGTGAGAAATCAATTGATCGCGCGATCGTCATCGCGTCAATGGAAGACGCTCTGCAAAAAGCGGCGCGCTCTCGTTATGGGCTTGAAACAGAAGTACGTGCTGAGATTAATCAACGCACTGGCGAAGTGCGCTTTTCTCGGTTGCTGTTGGTTGTGGATGCTGTTGAAAACGACGCAACCCAGATCGCTATAGAAGATGCGCGCAAGCGTAATCCCGCGGCGCAGTCGGGCGATTGGATTTCAGAAACACTGCCGCCATTTGATTTTGGTCGAATTGCAGCGCAATCAGCTAAGCAAATCATTGTCCAAAAAGTGCGCGAGGCTGAACGCGATCGCCAATATGAAGAATACAAAGATCGGATTGGCGAAATTGTAAATGGCGTGGTCAAGCGTGTTGAATACGGCAATGTGATCATAGACCTCGGTCGAGGCGAAGGCGTCATTCGTCGGGATGAGATGATCCCTCGCGAGATGTTTCGTCCCGGAGATCGCGCCCGCGCTTATGTCTATGACGTTCGTCGCGAACAACGCGGTCCACAAATATTTCTTTCACGCACCCATCCTCAATTTATGGCCAAACTCTTCAAGCAGGAGGTGCCGGAAATTTATGATGGCGTCATCGAAGTAAAATCAGTCGCACGCGATCCAGGCTCTCGCGCAAAAATCGCAGTCATCTCACGCGACACCTCTATTGATCCTGTCGGCGCCTGCGTTGGTATGCGCGGATCACGCGTTCAAGCTGTTGTTCAAGAATTACAAGGTGAACGCATCGATATTATTCCTTGGTCAGCGGATGCTGCGACTTTCATTGTGAACGCCCTACAACCTGCTGAAGTCGTAAAAGTCGTGCTTGATGAAGATAGCGCGCGCATCGAAGTCGTCGTGCCTGATGATCAGCTGTCCCTCGCCATCGGTCGTCGCGGACAAAATGTACGTCTGGCCTCACAATTAACCGGCTGGGATATTGATATTCTCACTGAGGCCGAAGAGTCAGAGCGTCGTGAAAAAGAATTCATAGAACGAACCAAGGTTTTCATGAATGCGATAGACGTTGACGAAGTCGTCGGTCGTCTGCTTGCTTCAGAAGGCTTCCGCTCTGTTGAAGAACTGGCCTTCGTAGAACCAAGCGAGCTTGCCTCTATTGAAGGGTTTGATGAAGAAACAGCTGGAGAAATCCAGGCGCGTGCGCACGCCTATCTTGAACGCGTCGAGGCTGAAAATGAAACGCGCCGGCTGGAGCTTGGCGTTGAAGATGAATTGCGCACGCTTGACGGTCTCACGACAGCAATGATGGTGCGTTTGGGTGAAAACGACGTCAAGACTCTCGAAGATTTTGCTGGCTGCGTTCCAGACGATCTGGTGGGCTGGACTGAGAAAAAAGACGGCGAAACAACAAAAAATACAGGTTTCTTTGATGGCTTGGATCTTTCCCGAGAGGAAGCCGAGGCCATGATCATGGCGGCGCGCGTCCAAGCTGGATGGATTGAGGCGGCGTCTCTAGAGAGCACGCCTGCCGAAGGGGGTGACACAGAAAATTGACCCAAGCCAAGCCTCCAGAGGCGGAAGGATCTGAGCGAACCTGCATTGTCACAAGGCGCCGCGGCGCGCCTGATACAATGATCCGTTTTGTTAGAGATCCTCTCGGGATGATCACGCCAGATATTCGCGGCCGTTTGCCCGGTCGCGGCGTCTGGGTAGGCGCGCAAGCGCAGCTCGTGGCGGAAGCAACCAAAAAAAGGCTTTTCGCCAAAAGTCTTAAAGTGAAAGCTGAAGCTTCGCCACAGCTTGCCGAGATTGTTGATCACCTTCTAGAAACCGACTGCTTACAGATGCTTGGACTTGCTAATAAGGGTGGAGCGGTCATCAACGGCTTTAACAAGGTCGCCGAGGCTCTGGAAAAAAAGACAGTCCTTGGTTTGCTGGCTGCGCGCGATGGCGGGGCTGACGGTAAACGCAAACTGCGTCAAATCGCGCGGCGAAGCGGCTTGGCGGAGCTGCAAATTGTCGATCTCTTTGCCTCGGCTCAAATGGATTTGGCTTTAGGGCGCACAAATGTGATACATGCAGCGCTTGCCAAAGGCGGGGCTGCAGAAAATTTTCTGGCGCGCTGCCAAAAACTGGCGGGCTACAGAGGGATGGCGCTGGATGGCGACAACCAAGACGACGCCAATGACCAGGGTCTATGCGCAACGACAGATCTGTTGCGTGTGATGGATGAAGAAGATAATCGGGCCGGAAGCGGCGCAGGATCGGAAGCTGGATGAGTGAGAGCGATAATAACGGCGACAAGACTTTGACCGTCGCTCCGACGAAGACCTTGCACCTAAAGCCACGCTCGGCTGAACAGGGCATGGTTCGTCAGAGCTTTTCCCATGGCCGCTCAAAAGTGGTCGTGGTTGAGAAGGTCCGGCGTCGTGCGCCTGGCAGCGGCGAGGCAACAAAACCCGCTGCCGCAGCCCCAGTAGAAGCAGCCCCTTCGCCTCCGCCTGCGCCACCCAAACCAGAACCAAAACGCGCTGCGCCCGCCGCGCCGCGCTCTGCATCCGGCGTCGTGCTTCGCGAATTAACCGACGATGAGCGCGAAGCGCGCGCACGCGCGCTTGTTGACGCGCGTTCTCGAGAAGAGGAGGACCGTCGGCGCGCTGAGCTTGACGCCCATGCGCGCGCTGAACGGGAAGAACGCGAAAAAACTGAACGCGCTGCTGCGAGCGCAAGAAAACGCGACGAGGAGGATCGTCTCGCGCGAGAAGCTGAATCGCGCCGCAAATCCGAAGAAGAAGCTCGCCGACGCCTTCCACAAGAGCCAGGTGCGCCTGAGGCCCCATCGGGTAAAACGACGACGCCTGGACGCATCGCGCAACAGGTTGAGCCCGCCGTCAAGCGCGGTCCCGTTCGAAGCATTGGCGGATTTGCTCAACCAACGCCGCCTCGCCCGACGCCTTCACGCGGCGGCGAGATGAAGAATCGTGGACGTTTGACCGTCACGACGGCGACAAGCGGCGAGGGCGAAGAACGTACGCGCTCTGTCGCTTCCTTCCGACGACGCGTGCAACGCCTCAAAGGCATGGGCGCAGCTGAGCCCAAAGAAAAAATCGCACGTGAAGTTGTTCTTCCTGAAACCATAACAATTCAGGAATTAGCCAACCGCATGTCCGAACGCGGCGTTGACGTCATCCGCCTGCTGATGAAGCAAGGCGCAATGCATAAAATCACTGATGTGATCGATGCAGATACGGCGCAACTCGTTGCTGAGGAGATGGGTCATGCTGTTAAACGCGTCGCTGAATCTGACGTTGAAGAAGGCCTCTTTGACATCGCAGATGACGGTGACAATTTGCACCCGCGCCCGCCCGTTGTCACCATCATGGGACACGTCGATCATGGCAAGACATCGCTGCTTGACGCTATTCGTCAGGAAAATGTCGTAGCAGGCGAGGCCGGCGGAATCACGCAGCATATTGGCGCCTATCAAGTCACAGCGCCAAACGGTCAGGCTGTTACCTTTATTGACACCCCTGGCCACGCGGCTTTCACAGCGATGCGCGCACGCGGCGCTAAAGTAACAGATATTGTTGTATTGGTGGTTGCCGCCGATGACGGCGTCATGCCGCAAACAATCGAAGCCATTCATCATGCGCGCGCTGCTGGCGCGCCACTCGTTGTCGCTATCAACAAGATTGACAAACCCGACGCAAAACCTGAGCGCGTGCGCACTGAACTTTTGCAACATGAAGTTCAAGTTGAAAGCATGGGCGGCGAAACGCTCGAAGTTGAAGTGTCGGCGAAGCAAAGACAGAATTTAGACAAGCTGCTTGAAGCAATCGCCCTTCAGGCTGAAGTGCTCGATCTTAAAGCCAATCCAGACCGTGCTGCCGAAGGCACTGTAATCGAAGCGCGACTTGATAAAGGTCGCGGTCCCGTGGCCACCATGCTGGTGCAACGCGGCGCTCTGCGCACAGGCGATATTGTTGTTGCTGGTACGCAATGGGGACGCGTGCGCGCCCTGTTGGATGATAAGGGTGTCTCCCGGCAAGAAGCAGGACCATCCTTCCCAGTCGAGATTCTTGGTTTCAACGGAACCCCGGAAGCTGGCGATCGCGTCGCTGTTGTCGAATCTGAGGCCCGCGCACGTGAAATCACTGAATATCGTGAACGACAAAAGCGCGATAAGCTTGCAGCGCGCGGCGGCTCTGCCCGCGGTTCGCTGACCGACATGATGAGCCAACTCAAGACTGCCGGACGCAAAGAATTTCCTCTCGTCATCAAAGGCGACGTTCAAGGATCGGTCGAGGCCATTGTGGCGGCGCTTGAAAAGCTTGGCACAGATGAAGTCGCTGCGCGCATCGTGCACTGCGGCGTGGGCGGCATCTCAGAGTCTGACGTCTCGCTCGCAGAGGCCTCAAACGCCGCCGTAATTGGATTTAATGTTCGCGCGCACAAGGAAGCTCGAGAGGCCGCAGAGCGTTCCGGTATTGAAATCCGTTACTACAACATCATTTACAATCTTGTCGACGATGTAAAAAGCGCAATGTCAGGCTTGCTGGCGCCAACACTACGCGAAACTATGCTCGGAAACGCGACAATTCTTGAAGTCTTTGATATTTCAAAAATTGGTAAGGTCGCAGGATGTCGTGTTAGCGATGGCAATGTTGAGCGAGGCGCAAATGTTCGACTGATCAGAGACAATGTCGTCGTGCATGAAGGTAAACTCTCAACGCTCAAGCGTTTCAAAGACGAGGTTAAAGAAGTTACGGCTGGGCAGGAGTGCGGCATGGCTTTTGAAAACTATCAAGACATGCGCGCAGGCGATGTTATTGAATGCTATCGCGTCGAAGAAATTAAGCGCTCGCTTTAATCCTTCGCAATAGACTTGCGTCCGCGCATAATTTGCATGTTGTTTTTTTAAAGATTTCGCTTGCGCAATAACGCCTGCGACTAACTTTCATCGTCCCTAGCTGCGTATGTCCAGAACCCGTCACTCATCAGACACACTGCCTTCCCAACGCATGCTTCGCGTTGCTGAGCTCATGCGTCACGCGGTAGCGCAACTATTGGCGCGCGGCCAGGTGAGCGACCCCATACTTGATGCGCATACAATTACAGTGTCGCGTGTCCAGATGAGTCCGGATCTAAAACTTGCAACAATCTATGTGGCTCCTTTAGGCGGTAAAGACGAAACTGACGTTCTAAAGGCCTTAGACCGACATAAACGCTATATGCGCGGAGAAGTAACGCGCAGTATTAATTTAAAATTTTCTCCCGACATTCGCTTTCGCATCGACGACAGCTTTGATGCAGTTTCAAAAATTGACGCACTGCTCAATTCTGAGCAAGTACGGCGCGATCTTCATCCCGATCGCGGCGCGACGGACGACGGTTCAGATTCATGAATCCTAAGAAACCAACGCGTGACATTGTTGATGGTTGGATCGCCCTTGACAAGCCAACTGGCCTGACCTCAACACAAGCCGTCTCAAGATTAAAGCGCGTTTATAATGGCAAGAAAGCCGGCCATGCTGGCACATTGGATCCCCTAGCATCAGGCATTCTGCCTGTCGCCTTCGGCGAAGCGACGAAGACCGTTCCTTTTGTTCAGGACGGCGAGAAGGCCTATCAATTTACCGTCTGTTGGGGTGCTGAGACAGATACTGACGACTCCGACGGCCTTATTACTCTGACCTCTCTCAAACGACCCGCGCGCGATGAAATAGAAACCGCGATATTGAATTTTATTGGCGACATTCAACAAGTCCCGCCGCAGTTTTCCGCCATTAAGGTATCTGGCGCGCGCGCCTATGATTTAGCGCGAGAGGGCGGAACTTTTGAGCTGGCGTCCCGTCAGGTGCAGGTTCATTCTCTTGTTCTACTCGACTTTGCGCCTAGCGAGGCGCGCTTCTCGATGGCGTGCGGGAAGGGCGCTTACGTTCGCGCCATTGCGCGTGATATTGGCAGACAACTCGGATGCCTTGGCCACATCACCTCGCTAAGACGCACACGCGTCGGCCCTTTTGTTGAGTCGGACGCCTACACGCTCGATGAGATCGAAAATAAAAACATGGCTCATGAGGCGCTGCTATCTGTTGATGCTGGATTATCAGCCTTGCCATGCGTCAAGGTTGATCGTGACACTGCCGCGCGCTTGCGACGCGGCGGCGCCGTTGTCCTGCGCGGTCACGATGCGCCGGATAGTGGCGTCGTTTATGCAGCCTGCGGCGGCGTGCCTGTGGCCTTTGGAGAAATTATTGACGGCGCACTGGCGCCCTCCCGCGTCTTTAATCTCCCGTTCTGATCCTTTAAGCCAACATTCCATGACGTCACGCGCCAAGGAGTCAGTCGGCGTATGGCCCACATCTTGGATGATAGAATGAATCGTCAACCAAAGATTCTTGTCTTTGACTCCGGTCTTGGCGGCCTTACGGTCTTTTCCGAGTTCCTACGTCTACGTCCTGATGCAGATTATATTTATTGCGCTGACGATGCAGGTTTTCCCTATGGTTCATGGAAAGAGAAGGAACTCGTCGAGCGCATATTGCTTGTGCTGAAAGGAGCCATTGCCGATCAAAAGCCTGATATGATCGTTATTGCCTGCAACACGGCCTCAACACTGGCGCTTCCTCATTTGCGCCAAGCATGGCCAAATATTCCTTTCATCGGCGCTGTCCCCGCAATAAAACCCGCGGCGCAACAATCAATCTCAGGCATGATCACCGTCCTGGCGACGCCCGGCACAGTTAAGAGGGACTATACGCAAAATCTGATCATGCAATTTGCCGCTCATTGTCAGGTAACGCTAATTGGCTCACAGCAGCTCGCCCAACTCGCTGAAAACTTCATGCATCGAGGTCAGCTTGACGATGATAAGATTGCTGCTGAGATTGCGCCTTGTTTTATCGAACAAGATTATCATCGAACAGACACGATTGTTCTTGCCTGCACGCATTATCCATTACTTGAAAACGCCTTTCGTCGTCTAGCGCCATGGCCAGTTACATGGATCGATCCAGCTCCGGCCATTGCGCGTCACGCCAATCAACTGCTAGCGCAGCGATTCCCTAATCATCAAGATAGTCTCCCGACAAAGTTTGGACGCGCTATTTTTACCAGTGGAAAGAGTCAAGAGGCGACGTTACGCGCGACACTGGCGCGCTATCGCCTCACTTTAGCCTAGCGACAAAATATCGAAGGTCATTCCCTGCGACGATCCGTCAGCGTTCCCAGAAAGACGGTAATCGCCGTGACTTCTTTCTGCGTCAGGCGCGGCCGTTGACGTAACTTCCGATCATAGGGCGCTTCGGCTACATTAACATTGTTATGATATTGTTTTGGCAAATCGTTGAACTTTTCAGTTTCGCCTGTTTTACTCAAAGGATACCAGCGCTTGGGATCCGTGTCTCTCGTTGCATAAAAGGCGACCACATCTCGTAATTTCGTAAAAAACCCATTGTGGAAATAAGGAGCTGTTATCGCGACATTACGTAAAGTTGGAACTTTAAACGCGCCACAAACCGTCTCCACATTAAAATCAGCAGGCTTATTCTTTTCTATACTCGGCTGCCGACATAACCCCAGATCAACATCAACTGATGCTGGTATTGCGGGATTCTTCGGCGCACCAAGCACATCATAGCTATAGTCTGTAAAAAGCCAGTCTTGAGGATTGCGCGACGTCTCCTTTCCAACATGACACGCGAGACAATTTCCTTTTTTAGGATCTTTAAAAAGCGCGAAACCTTTTTGCTCAACAGCTGTTAGCTGGGCCTTACCGCGAAGATAATCGTCAAATTTGGAAGCGAAGGGATGAAAACGCCCACTAGATTCAAACGCCGCAACAGCCTGAGAAAACTTTGTGAATGCCTGATCTGAATCCGCAAAGATATCATTGCCAAAAACTTTGCGCGCAAGACCTGCATAAGAGCCAACGCGAATCGCATCAACCACCGCCTGTTTCGATGCGGCGTTCATTTCATGAGGGTCAAATAAAGGATCTTCAAATTGATCGGCAAGCGTTGCAGCGCGACCATCAAGAAATTGTCCGCCAATCGGCTTCTTTTCAACATGACCCGTCAGCTCATCTTTATCGTCAATAAATTGGAAAGGTGGCGTAAATGACGCATACATAAGGCTTGGCGTGTTGCGTTTACCAAAACTATTCGCCGGCGCGCCGCGCGCGACGGCTAAAACCGATGATCCATTATTACCTTGGAAAGCTTGCGCGTGATCGTGGCAGGAGGCGCAAGAGACACCCTCTGGTCGAGAGAATGATCCATCTTCGAAGATGCGCGCGCCTAATAATTCCATCGGCGTAAGACTGCCGCCGCCAGAGATCGTTTCTCTTTCTCCAGCCAACGCGGTGACGGCGCATAAAACTAATAAGCACATGCTTAAGCACCGCACCCACCCCCACCAAAAAAACCTCACCAACGTTAGCCTTCCACTTTAATGTCGCTGACAAGCGCAGTTTCTGGCGCGAGTTTAAAAACTCGGCGCCGATGAAGCAATTTGCCTTATTTGGATTCTTTCCAACCAAGACTGCGATATGTTACCGCAGTCCTCTTGAAGCTGACCGGCGCCTAAGCTGCCTTGGACCAATCTTGCTGAGACCAATCTTGGCGGAAATCAAAAATGGCGAAGAACCGCCACAATTTTTTATTAGAACTGTCGCCAAGAAACCGGTCTACTACCGGATTTGACGAAATACGCGGCGCTAAAACTGGCCTGCTATCGTCAACAGCTCGTGAGTTACCATGACACAGTCTGGCGAAAATAAGGAACTGAAAGCTGCATTTGACGAGTTCAAGGAACTCCTTGAAAAACGTGTTGAGCCAGTTTTTGAGATGCCCCCCATGCCGCCAACAGCGCCTGAGCCCCATGAACAATCTCACGCAGCCTTTGGCTCAGAACTGAGGGCGAGCGCCCCAACCTTCAAAATTCCGGTCTCCAGTGAGCTGGCGTCTACGACGGCTTCTGCTACGCCCCCCGGCCACATTGCGCCCACGCCAAGGATTGACCACCCAACACAATCGCTTCTTACGCCAAAACCCGGTCAAAATAAACGCGCGCAGCCATTTAGCCCTCAAGTTCAGCGCCAAGCCCCAGAGGCTTCTGACGGGCGACGCCGTAAACTCATTTATCTATCTGGCGTGATCATCTTCTCAGGTCTGGCCGCGCTTGGCTGGACGCTTTCCAAATCGAAACATGCCGAAGAAATGCCTGAGCTTTCACGCGCAGTCTCTCCGGAGGCCGCAATGACATCCCCAAGTGAAAATCCGACTGGCGACGCCTTGAACAATGGCCAAGGACCGGCAAGCCAAAATCTGGCGGGCCAAGATTCAGCCGCGTCTCAAGACCCTGCGCCGCCTGCCCAACCCGCTTTAGCCGAGCCTGCGACCTCAGCTGAGGTTAAACAGCCCACACAGGTTGAGCCCCCTGCGCCGCAGCCACCTGAAGTCACGCCAGTTGCGCCACAATCTACTCAGGCGCCGCCACCCAAGGCTAAGCCTAAAATTGCGCCCGTCGCGCCGTCGCCTGCCAAAACGACACCATCGGCAGAGCCCAACCCAGAGATGAGCCAACTCCCTAAGCCTAAGCCGAAAGTCATAAAACCAAAACCCAAACCGGCAGCGTCATCGGCACCCAACGCGGCGCAAAACCCGATCCCCGCAGCAGATAATGCAGCGCCACCACCGCCACCGCCGCCTTCCAATGACGGGCCTTTTGGCTTCGTTAAGCGCACAGTCAATTCTATTACGGATATTGGACGCGGCGCGATCGGCGGCAACTAAGTCAACGCAACCCCGCACTGCGTCGACCGAGAACTTCTTCCTCAACTCACGTTTCAAAAGGTGCATGAGATGACCAAGCCTACGCAAGCAGACGCAGAAGCCGCAGTGCGTCTGCTTATTGAATGGGCTGGAGAGGATCCAAACCGAGAAGGCCTGAGAGACACCCCCGCGCGCGTCGCCCGCTCATATCATGAGCTCTTCAGCGGCTATGCGATTGATCCACGAGAATATCTCAAGCGAACATTTGAAGAAGTTGGCGGTTATGATGAATTAGTCGTCTTGAAAAATATTCGCGTTGTAAGCTTTTGCGAGCACCATATGCTTCCAGTCATTGGACGCGCACATGTTGGTTATTTACCAAGCAACCGCGTCGTTGGCATTTCTAAACTGGCGCGTGTTGTTCATGGTTTTGCTCGACGTTTACAAATTCAAGAGAAACTGACAGCTGAAATTGCGACGGCTATTCAAGACATTCTTGAGCCGCAAGGCGTTGGCGTTGTGATTGAAGCAGAACATAATTGCATGACATTGAGGGGCGTCAACATCCCAGGCACATCACTGACAACCAGCAAATTGCTGGGCGTCATTCGAGACGATCCAAGAACTAGAGAAGAGTTTCTTGGCATGACGCGCTGTATTTGATTGCTCTGCTTATTAATGAAAAAGCCAAGCGCCGAACGCGATCAGTAAAGTAGCGCCAAATAATAATCTATAGTCCGAGCTTTTTTGTCGTTGCGCCATACTCTCTAAAGCTTGAGGCGAGAGATCAAACCCATGCTGAGAAATACGCGACAAAGCGCTCTCAGCTGTTGCAAGCGTTTGGGGTAGATGCGTGGCCAGTCGCGCTAAATCGGCAATGCTTTTACCGGCATCTTCAAGCTTTGCCTTAGGCCCTATATTTTCTTCGATCCAGCTGCGCACAACTGGATCACATGTTTTCCATATATCGAGCTGCGGATCATAAGCACGCGCCACCCCCTCTGCGACGACCATTGTTCTTTGCAATAAAACCAACTCGGTGCGCGTACGCATGTCAAACAGAGCCGTCACCTCAAACAACAATGTTAAAACCCGCGCCATCGAAATGTCCGTCGCGTTCATCGTATGCATAGGCTCGCCAATGGCTCGCAGAGCTTGAGAAAATTCCTCAAGAGAATGATGGGCAGGAACATATCCTGCTTCAAAATGAACCTCTGCAACACGTCGGTAATTGCGTGTGATGAGACCATAGAGAATCTCTGCGAGAAATCGTCGCTCCTTCATGCCCAAGCGACCCATTATGCCAAAATCTATAGCGACTATGGAGCCGTCACTATCGATAAAAAGATTACCTTGATGCATATCTGCATGAAAGAAACCGTCACGCATCGCCTGGCGTAGAAAAGACTGCAGGACGTTACGGCCAACTTTCTTTAGATCATGACCTGCCGCCGCAACGCTTGCAGGGTCAGACAATGGAACGCCAGAAATCCACTCGAGCGTCATGACTTCTCGCGCTGTGCGATCCCAATCAATAAATGGCGCGCGAATTTCTGGATCCTTGGCGACATTGTCCGCAAATTCACTGGCTGCAGCCGCTTCAAGTCGGAAATCAGTTTCAAGCTTGACGCTGCGCGCCAAGGTATCAACGACCTCAATCATACGCAGACGCCGCGCCTCTGAGGACCAACGCTCCGCAATACGCGCAATCAAATACATATCGCGCAGATTTCGAACAAATTGCCCTTCAATGCCTGGTCGCAAAACCTTTACGGCGACATCTTTGACATTGCCGTCATAGGACGCGCGTGCGCGATGTACTTGCGCAATTGAGGCGGCCGCAACAGGCGGTCCAAATTCTATAAAAAGCGCGTCTAACTTTTTACCAAACGCCTTTTCAATAATGTCGATGGCCTTCTCTTGACCAAAAGGCTCCATCCGATCTTGCAATTGAGATAGAGCGTCAGCAATTTCTCCGCCAACAATATCAGGTCGCGTTGCTAAAAATTGTCCAAGTTTTACATAAGATGGCCCTATCTGCGTGAGCGCACGCACTAACGCCTGGCCACTATTGACCCCTTCATCGCGCGCGATCAAATTAGCAATTCGCACGAGGGGTGCAGCCGTCGGCGGGACAAGGTCTGGATCTAGCTGTCGAAAAACGCCTTCCCGGGCTAAAATATAACCGGCGCGCGCCAGGCGTATGAAAGAGCTTATGCTGAGCAACACTGAGAACCGTCACCTTCGAGTTCAAAATTTCCAGCCAGAATGAATCGCAACGACCCCGCCAGTCAGCCGCTCAAAGGATGTACGGCGGAAACTCGCAGCACGGATCATGCTCTCAAACTCCTCCGCCTTGGGAAATTTGCGAATTGACTCAACCAGATATCGATAGGGCTCTGCGTCGCCTGCGACGAAGCGGCCAACAGCAGGTATAACGTTAAAGGAATAGGTCTCATAAATTTTATCAAGACCAGGAACGGTGACATGAGAAAACTCCAAACACAGGAATCGTCCCCCCGGCTTTAAGACGCGATGCGCTTCCTTCAAGGCGACGTCAATTCGCGGAACGTTTCTGATGCCAAAAGCGATTGTGTAGGAGTCAAAATGCTCGTCAGGAAACGGCAACGACTCAGCATTGGCCTGTGTAAACTCTACCCTATCGGAAAGACCACGCTCTCTCGCGCGATCACGACCAACGTCAAGCATATCGCCATTAATATCCAACACGATAATTTCAGCATTTCTTGACGCTTGCTGCGCAATGCGAAAAGCAATGTCCCCCGTGCCGCCAGCAACGTCGAGATGACGAAAGTTCTGCTTACTGCGCGTATTAATCTTACCGGCGAAGATGTCCTTCCAGAGCCGATGCAGCCCTCCTGACATCAAGTCATTCATGACGTCATAACGCTGAGCGACTTTGTGAAA
>DAIRFH010000042.1:0-18573 GCA_036795145.1 Methylocystis sp.
GCGAGGCAAGGCCTGATCAAGGCCCAGCGACAGGTTCGCTCAGGCATCTTTCTCCACCTTTTGTTAGGCGGGGAATTGTAACAAGATTTAGGCGACACGATTCGTCCTTTCGGCGAGTCTTTTTGGAGAGCGTGTATGAGCAAGGCTAGCGGTGGTGAATCAAAGAACACGCTTTACTGCTCATTTTGCGGCAAGAGCCAGCACGAAGTCCGCAAGCTTATAGCTGGTCCGACCGTATTTATTTGCGACGAGTGCGTTGAGCTCTGCATGGACATCATTCGCGAGGAGAGTAAATCCTCGCTGGTCAAGCAGCGTGACGGCATTCCGACACCAAGAGAAATATGCAAGGTTCTTGACGATTACGTCATCGGCCAGGCGCAAGCTAAGCGCGTGCTCTCAGTCGCTGTCCACAACCACTACAAGCGTCTCAACCACGCCACCAAACACGGCGATGTCGAACTCGCAAAATCCAACATTTTGTTGATTGGCCCAACCGGCGTCGGCAAAACGATGCTGGCGCAAACGCTGGCGCGGATCCTTGACGTGCCCTTCACCATGGCGGACGCGACAACGCTCACCGAAGCCGGTTATGTCGGAGAAGATGTCGAAAACATCATTCTGAAACTGCTCCAGGCGTCAGACTACAATGTCGAACGCGCCCAACGCGGCATTGTTTATGTTGATGAAATTGACAAAATCTCGCGCAAATCCGACAACCCCTCAATCACGCGCGATGTCTCGGGAGAGGGCGTCCAGCAAGCGCTGCTTAAGATCATGGAGGGCACTGTCGCTTCTGTGCCTCCGCAGGGCGGACGCAAACATCCGCAACAGGAGTTTCTGCAGGTAGACACAACAAACATTTTGTTTATCTGCGGCGGCGCTTTTGCTGGACTCGAGAAAATCATTTCGCAACGCGGCCGAAGCACATCAATCGGCTTTGCGGCGACAGTGCAAGCGCCAGATGAGCGCCGCACAGGAGACATCTTTCGTCAAGTTCAACCAGAAGATTTGCTAAAATTCGGCCTCATACCAGAGTTTGTTGGGCGCCTGCCCGTGCTTGCGACGCTTGAAGACTTAGATGAAGACGCTCTCAAGAAAATTCTAACTGAACCAAAGAACGCGCTCGTCAAACAATATCAGCGGCTTTTTGAAATGGAGAATGTCGAACTGACTTTTCAGGACGAGGCGCTCTCGGCTGTTGCGCGCAAGGCAATTGAACGTCACACCGGCGCAAGAGGCCTACGCTCAATTATGGAAGGCATCTTGCTTGACACAATGTTCGATCTGCCAGGACTTGAAGGCGTCGAGCAGGTCGTGATTGGCCCTGAAGTTGTGGAAGGCAAAGCGCGCCCGCTCTACATCTATGCTGAACGAACCGAAAAGAGCGGCGCAAGCGCCTGATTGCGCTGCAAAAAAATTTTTGGGGGGCGCGTCGTCTCGCCCCCAATGCAAGCTATCCTTGAATCGTGAGTTCGCGTACACCATTTCCCAACTAACAGGAAGCAGTAACCCAGAGAGGGTCGAAACTGCAACAGACTATGCAGGAACTTGAGCGTGAACCGCATAGTTCGAAGACGGATTTCCATAACGCTCGCTAAGCGCATCTTTGTTGAGGGGTGCGCAAATCAGTTAGGAACGAAGAAAAATGACGACTGAAAAGCGCGACGCCATCACGCCGGGAACCATCGAGAGCTACCCCGTTCTGCCTTTGCGCGACATTGTCGTCTTCCCGCATATGATCGTGCCGCTGTTTGTTGCCCGTGAAAAGTCAATCAGAGCCTTGGAGGAAGTCACCAAAACAGATCGCCTGATCTTGTTGGCGACCCAAAAAAACGCTGGCGACGACGATCCGGCCACGGATGACATTTACACGATAGGAACCCTTGCTTCCGTCTTGCAGTTGTTAAAACTGCCAGATGGCACCGTAAAAGTTCTGGTCGAGGGCGTCGCGCGCGCCAATGTCAAAAACTACACGAGCGTAGAAGATTATTATGAAGCGGATGCAGAGGCGATTGCCGATGATATCGGATCAGCTATCGAAGTCGAAGCGCTTGGCCGCTCTGTTATCTCCGAGTTTGAGAGCTATGTGAAACTCAACAAGCGTATCTCCTCAGAGGTTGTAGGCGCAGTTACGCAGATTGATGACTTTTCCAAACTTGCTGACACTGTCGCCTCCCACCTTTCGGTCAAAATCGCAGACAAGCAAGATGTTTTAGAAACAATCAGCGTTGGTAAGCGGCTTGAGAAATGCCTCTCACTTATGGAAAGCGAGATCTCAGTTCTTCAAGTCGAGAAACGCATTCGCACGCGCGTTAAACGTCAAATGGAAAAAACGCAGCGCGAGTATTATTTAAATGAACAAATGAAGGCGATCCAGAAAGAGCTTGGCGACGAGGACGGCAAAGACGATCTTGCTGAGCTCGAAGAGCGCATTAAGAACACTAAGCTCTCCAAAGAGGCGCGCGACAAAGCTCTCGCTGAGTTTAAGAAACTAAGACAGATGTCGCCGATGTCAGCGGAAGCGACGGTTGTACGTAATTATCTTGACTGGATCCTGTCGATCCCATGGGGCAAACGCTCAAAAATTAAGCGCGATCTTGAGCAAGCTTTGCTTGTTCTTGACGCTGAACACTTCGGCCTTGAAAAGGTCAAAGAGCGCATTCTTGAATACCTCGCCGTGCAGAGCCGCGCCAATAAATTGACCGGTCCAATTTTATGCCTTGTCGGCCCTCCTGGCGTCGGTAAAACATCTCTTGGCAAATCCATCGCCAAAGCCACAGGTAGAGAATTTGTACGCATGTCATTGGGCGGCGTGCGGGACGAAGCTGAAATTCGAGGTCACCGTCGGACTTATATTGGGTCCATGCCTGGTAAAATTATTCAGTCGATGCGCAAAGCCAAGACAGCAAATCCGCTGTTCCTGCTTGATGAAATTGACAAAATGGGCATGGATTTTCGCGGCGATCCATCCTCCGCATTGTTGGAGGTTCTCGACCCAGAACAAAACGCCAGCTTTAACGACCATTACCTCGAGGTCGATTATGACCTTTCAAATGTAATGTTTGTCACAACGGCGAATACGCTCAATATTCCAGCGCCTCTGATGGATCGCATGGAGATCATTCGTATCGCCGGCTATACTGAAGATGAAAAGGCTGAGATTGCTCGCAGACATTTAATTCCAAGCGCCGTTCACAAACATGGTTTAGCGCCAGAGGAATGGATGATTGCTGAAGACGGCTTGCTGACACTCATTCGTCGCTACACGCGCGAAGCTGGCGTGCGTAATCTTGAACGTGAGATTTCTAACCTCGCCCGCAAGGCTGTGAAAGAAATTCTCCTGAAAAAAACTAAAACAATCACCATCACCTCCACTAATATTTCCGACTATCTCGGAGTGCCAAAATTTCGTTATGGAGAGGCAGAGCTTGAAGATCAGGTGGGCGTCGTTACCGGCCTCGCCTGGACAGAGGTTGGCGGCGAGCTGCTCACGATCGAAGGCGTCATGATGCCAGGTAAGGGCAAAATGACTGTGACTGGCAATCTGCGCGACGTCATGAAGGAATCAATTTCCGCTGCGGCGTCTTATGTTCGTTCTCGCGCTGTTGATTTTGGCGTAGAGCCGCCTGTTTTCGATCGTCGGGACATTCACGTTCACGTACCCGAAGGCGCAACGCCAAAGGACGGACCCTCAGCGGGCGTCGCCATGGCCACGGCGATTGTCTCAATCATGACAGGCATTCCAGTTCGACGCGACATCGCCATGACCGGCGAAATAACATTACGCGGACGCGTATTGCCGATTGGCGGGCTGAAAGAAAAGCTTCTTGCCGCTCTCAGAGGCGGCCTGAAGAAGGTTCTCATTCCTGAAGAAAACGCCAAAGACCTCGCCGAAATTCCAGATGCTGTTAAAAATGGCCTTGAGATTGTGCCCGTCGCTCGAATGGAGGAAGTGCTCATGCATGCGCTTGTCTCGCAGCCAACGCCAATCAGCTGGGAAGAACCAGCAACCGACGTCTCGAAGCGCGCTGGCAGTCTTGGGGACGATGAAGCCTCAGGCTTACGCGCTCATTGAACATAGGCGTATCGCGCCCCGCTCGGCGGGGCGTCAGCGCGGGTAACTATGACGGCAAACAAGATTGTAACGATAGGCCGACCATCGCGCGCTTGCTTCCAAAAATCCCGACTTTCCGGGGTTTTTTTAGTCAAAGTTTGCCCGAATCCCTTGCATTTCAGCTGATTTACGCCCATCACTCGGGCCCGCTATACGCCGACGATTCGAGACAGCGGCGCATGATGACGACCACGTCTGAGAGCGACAAGGTCGCCGACCTCCCGGCACGCAGAAAAGGAAAACTCCATGAATAAGCAAGAACTGGTCGAGCATGTCGCGAACCAGACAGAGAGCTCCAAAGCGGCTGCCGGCGCCGCAGTCGACGCTGTGTTGGACGCTATTACAAGCACCTTGGCTAAAGGAGAAGAAGTTCGTCTCGTTGGCTTTGGCACATTTGCAGCAAAACACCGGGCGGCTAGCAAGGGACGCAACCCTTCCACAGGCAAAGAAATCGATATACCAGCCTCCACAAGCGCCCGCTTTAAACCAGGTGCGACTTTAAAAGACGCGCTGAACAAAAAATAAGTAGAAAAACACAGTAAGCGCCCCAAACAGGCGCATTGGCCGCAAGCAGAAAGGGCCTTTGAGCTAGCTCAAACGGCCTTTTCTGCTTTATTAATGCCAACAATTGCTTTCAGGCCGCTTGCCACTCAAGCTTGGCCTGTCTAATAAACCTACGCCGCACTCTTTTGCGGCGCTCGGGCGGTTAGCTCAGCTGGCAGAGCATCTCGTTTACACCGAGAGGGTCGGCGGTTCGATCCCGTCACCGCCCACCATTTTTTGTCACAACCGCCTAAGAGAAACGCGCGGGATGAACAGATCTGCAAAGCTTCTTCTCTCTGCACTCTCTCTTTTCATCATAGCCGCATTACCATGCGCATCCGCTGAGGAAATGACCTTTCGGGTCGTTGGCGTTGGCGATTGCGGCGCAGGGCAATGCCCGCAAATTATCGCTGCACAAGGCGAGATTGGTGAAGCCACCCCTGACGCTTTTTTAAATTTTGTCCGCGAAAATGTTGGCGATGGGCAGCTTCACGGCGTCTTGCTTCTCGACTCTCCCGGCGGAAAAGTTGTCGCGTCCATGGAGCTTGGTCACACCATACGCCGTCTCGGCATGGCTGTAATTGTCGCGCGCCCAGGCTCCGGCGGCCAGGCGCACGGAATGTCGGTGATATCAGGACGCTGTTACTCTGCTTGCGTCTATGCTTTGATGGGTGGAAAGAGACGCGTCATCCCGCCTGAAAGCCGGGTGGGCGTGCACCGAATGTTTAACTACTCAACAAACTTTGATTTCTCTGAAGGCGGCATCGTTCAGGAACGAAATCTTGATGACGGCGGCATGCGCACAACGCTTTCAAATTATGCGCGGTCTATGGGCGTCAGCACTGATCTCGTAAATCTCGCGGAACGCACATCGCCAGATCAACTTTATATGCTCTCTGGAAGCGACATTGCGCGTTGGCGTTTAGCTTCTCGAAAACTTTAATCTTAAATTCAGCGTCAAGCTACGGCAAGAAATAGGTCAAAGAATGAAACATATTGTTGATGGTCTTGAACACCGCCGCGCCTCAGCCCGACTTGGCGGCGGACAAAAGCGCATTGACGCGCAACATGCTCGTGGCAAATTAACAGCGCGCGAAAGAATTGAACTCTTGCTCGATCAGGGCTCCTTTGAAGAGTTCGATATGTTCGTGACCCATCGATGCGCTGATTTTGGTATGGATCAGGGCGAAAAAACATCTGGCGACGGCGTTGTGACAGGATGGGGAACAGTTAACGGTCGCGCTGTTTTTGTCTTTGCAAAGGACTTCACCGTTTTTGGCGGCTCACTGTCAGAGACTCACGCGCAAAAAATCACCAAATTGCAAGACATGGCGCTGAAAAATCGCGCGCCTATCATCGGCCTGTTCGATGCCGGCGGCGCCCGCATACAAGAAGGCGTCGCAGCACTTGGCGGCTATGGAGAGGTCTTCCAAAGAAACGTCCTCGCCTCTGGCGTTATTCCTCAAATCTCTTTGATCATGGGTCCTTGCGCAGGTGGCGATGTGTACTCCCCAGCAATGACAGATTTCATCTTCATGGTGCGCGACACAAGCTATATGTTCGTGACGGGCCCGGAAGTGGTGAAAACTGTTACCAATGAAACCGTAACAGCAGAAGAGCTTGGCGGCGCATCGATTCATACAACAAAGAGCTCAATTGCAGATCGCGGTTACGACAATGATGTCGAAGCCCTGCTTCAGATGCGCAGACTGATTGATTTCCTGCCGTCCTCAAACACGGAAGAACCTCCGGAATGGCCAAGCTTTGATGAGGCCGAACGACTTGATTATTCGCTCGACACTCTGATCCCGGATAATCCGAACAAGCCTTATGATATAAAGGAACTAATTTCCAAAATTGTTGATGAAGGCGATTTTTTCGAACTTCAAGAAGCGCATGCCAAAAATATTGTTATTGGTTTTGCGCGCGTTGAAGGCCGCACGATCGGCGTTGTCGCAAACCAGCCAATGGTTCTTGCAGGAGTTCTTGATATTGACGCTTCCAAGAAGGCTGCGCGGTTTGTTAGGTTCTGCGATTGCTTCAATATTCCGATTGTCACCCTTGTTGACGTACCAGGCTTCTTGCCAGGAACAGCCCAGGAATATGGCGGCCTCATTAAGCATGGCGCAAAATTACTTTTTGCCTATGCAGAAGCAACCGTGCCAAAAGTAACGCTCATTACGCGTAAAGCCTTCGGTGGCGCATATGATGTGATGTCCTCAAAGCATTTACGCGGGGATGTAAATTATGCCTGGCCTTCTGCGCAAATCGCCGTAATGGGCGCCAAAGGCGCCGTTGAAATTATTTTCAGAGCAGATATTGGCGATCCTGATAAAATCGCCCAACGCACAAAGGAGTATGAAGATCGCTTCTTATCTCCATTTGTCGCGGCAGAACGCGGCTACATCGACGAGGTGATTTCGCCTAACAGCACCCGCAAGAGAATCGCACGAGCACTCGCCCTGCTTCGCCACAAAGAGCTCGAAAACCCCTGGAAGAAGCACGATAATATTCCACTCTAACGAAGACAAACTGCGTCATTTGGCAAAAGCGTGACCTCAAGCATGCACAGCGACAGTCTCTGCGCCTGCTATTTTCAGAGTTAAAGAGCGCTTCTCTCCGTGTTTGAGAAAAATGCCCACAGAAGAGGGCTGAGGTCTGGCTTGACGATTTGGATCAGCGTTCATAGGTTCTGACTGGGGATACTACGATGTCTCATCGCACTTAGCCGAGGCCTTTGAGCGTCGCTGTATAACACCAACCTTTGGAAGCTTTTCACGCGCCGGCAGAGAAAGTCTCTCAGAGCCAGACCTTCATGGATCACAACGAAAGACCCACTGATATGACCACGCACAAAATCACCGACGCCAACTTTGAGCAAGAAGTGCTCAAATCTGCGGAGCCCGTTGTTGTCGATTTCTGGGCAGAGTGGTGCGGGCCTTGTCGTATGATTGCGCCCGCCCTTGAAGAGATTGCTGAAGAACTAAAGGGCAAAGTTAAAATTGTTAAATTGAATATTGACGAAAATCCTGGCGTTGCCAGCAAATTAGGAATCCGCTCAATTCCCACGCTGATTATTTTCAAAGGCGGCGTTGCTGCAGCCCAAAAGGTAGGCGCTGCGCCAAAAGGCGAACTATCAAAATGGATATCTGCCGCCTTATAAAATTATTGAGTGGGCGCAATCACCAAGGCAAGAGCGCTGGAGCCATCAGATAACAACCCAAGCCAGATCCGACAGCGAGCACGGAAACAAGACTAAACCGCAAACCCATTACTGCGCCGCCTATACCCCAGCTCATAACCATCTTCACAAGGGTATTCGCGCCGAGGGCAATCAAAATAGCTCCTGCAGCTGTCTCGTATCCAACCTCATCAACGCCATGCCGCGCCATCGCCAAAGCAATGGCGTCAAGATCAACAAGACCTGAGAGAAAAGCAACAGTCAGCACTCCAGCTTTGCCAGCCAGCGCCGTCGCTAGTTTTGACATCGCCATCACAATCGAGAGCAAAGCGCCAAACTTAAGTACGGCTGGAAGATCGAGCGGATTCTCCATGCTTAACGAATCTTGCGCCATATCCTCATCTTTAACCTGCCTCTGAGCCAAGACAGCGCCTGCAAAGCCATAAATGAGACCGATGATAATGAGTGGCGCGGCAAGATAGGCCGCAAAATTGAAGTTAATTACACCAAGAATAATTAAGACACGAAAAGCCATAACAGAATTTGCAAACGCCGCCGCTCCTGCAAGAGACTTGCTTTGGAGGGGATAGTCAAAGGCACGTCTCGCCATCGCTGCTGTTGTTGCCGTAGAAGACGCCAATCCTCCCGCAAGACCCGCTACAGCAAGCCCTCGTTGATAACCAATCGTGCGAACGGCAATATAACCAGCAAATGAGATGACGGCGATCAGGACCGTCATCAACCAAAGCGCAAATGGATTAATCGCATCATATCGATCAATGGAATGGTTCGGCAATATTGGTAGGAGAATAAAACTCATCACTAAAAGCGCCAACGCCGAACGCAATTCAGGCCATGTCAATTTTTGTAACCAGCCGTGCAGAACATTTTTAGAAGCGAGCAACGCTGTCGCTGCAACAGCGGTTGCAACAGCTGGCGCTTCATGACCAACAACGGCTAGAGCGCCAAGAGAGAAGGCTAACATGACAGCGACTACGGTTGTCGCGCCGTAAGTGTTTTCGTGTTCTATCTGACGCCAACGAAAGAATGCGGTCACACAACAAAAAGCGACAAAAGTAATCGCTAAAGCGATAACGCCAGTCCCGCCATATGGAAAAACGATCGCACCCCAAACACCACCCAGAAGCGCGGCCAAAGCAAAGGTGCGTAGACCTGCAGCACGCTCGCCCTCAGCCTCGCCTCGCGCCTGCCAGCCCCGCTCAAGCCCGATGAGCAGGCCAATCGAAAAAGCTACTGACAGACGCCAAATCAAAGCCTCAACACTCAACTCATACATTTTGTAAAACCTCGTGTAGGATTATCACACAAGAAACTTAAGAATGGCTCTTTTTGCGGCGTCCGCAGATTGTATGTGCTTCGACCCTTTAATGGCCATTATTCAGGGCCAGATAGCGATGGCATGACAACGCTTCCTCCCAATCTTTCTCACCGATCTGCCGTCTCGCCATTTCTTGCAATGGATGTCTTGCGTCAAGCAAATGAACAAGAAAGCGCAGGACGCCGCGTCATACACATGGAACTCGGCGAACCGGGCGGACCGCTCCCGCTTCTTGTGCGCGAAGCCGCCGCAATCGCGCTCTCCCAAGGCGACCTTGGCTATGGTGAGGCGCTAGGCGAACGCAGATTACGCAGATTGATCGCTTTAAATTACCAGAAACGCTATGGCATAAGCGTTGATCCCGAACGAGTGATTGTGACGACAGGCTCCTCTGGCGCTTTTGTGCTGACTCTTCTTGCTGGCTTTGATGCTGGCGCGCGCATTGCTGTGGCGTCTCCTGGTTACCCTGCATACGCTAATATTCTTCATAGCCTCGGCCTAGAAGCCGCGCCAATCAACTTTGGAGCAGACACAGGCTTTGCGCCAACAGCAACCGCGCTTGAAGAAGCGCATCAGCGTCAAAAGCTGCATGGCGCTCTTTTCATGAGTCCCGCCAATCCGACCGGCGCGATGATCCCTGAGGCTGAACTCGCGAAGATTTGCAACTTTTGCGACGCTGCAGGCATCACGTTTATTTCTGACGAGATTTATCATGGGCTTGAATATGAAAAAGCTGCGCAAACGGCTTTAAAATTTACCGATCGAGCGCTTGTTATAAATTCTTTCTCAAAATACTACGCAATGACCGGATGGCGATTAGGATGGGTTGTTGCGCCCAAAGAGTGGATGCGCACGCTTGAGCGTCTGCAACAATCTTTAGCAATCTGCCCACCAAGAATTTCTCAACAGGCGGCATTAGCAGCCTTTGACGCAACCGAAGAGCTTGAAAGGAATCGTTGCGCCTATGCGCGCAATCGCGACGCCTTTCTTAATCGTCTTCCATCTCTGGGCCTAAAAAGCTGGGCTCCTCCTGATGGCGCTTTCTACATCTACGCAGATGTTTCCTGCATCACGGCAGATTCATACGATCTCTGCCAAAGCCTCCTGCATGAAGCAGGCGTCGCCGTCACGCCGGGCATCGATTTTGATCGGCAAAACGGAGCGTCATGGCTAAGGTTTTCGTATGCCGGCGCAGAAAAGGAAGTTGAGGAGGGCCTGAGGCGCATAGAAGTCTGGCTTAACAACCAACGCGGCTAAAGCGCCGCGTTGGTTGTTATTATCAGCCGCCAAAAGGCGTGCGCACTCGCTGCCACCAACCGCCCTTCTTTGGACGATCTGGGTCCGCTTGCGTAATCACAACTTCTGTAGACTCGCGCGCCACCCGACGTTCAGCTTGAGGCGCTGATGCGGACTGAGGCTCAACTGCCGTAGGCGTGGGCTCAAGAGAAGACGCTTGAGGAAAAGACAGCGCTTTCTCGCTTGGCTCACCTAAATTGACGGATTGAGAAGGGTATGAAGGCGCGTCCTGCGCCAGCTTAAGCTCCTCAGCACCCGTTGATGACGATACGTCGACAGTATCTGGCATGGGATTCAAATACTGCTCAGGCGTCGGCGCCGACCGCCGCCAGCGGCCTGGGCCACGCTCACCGCCTCGAGCATTGCGATCGCTCCTAAACTCACGCGGAGCTGCAGCTGCCCCCCCCTCAATGCCGGCCATGAAAGCCAATCCTGCATCTGACGGCTGTTCAGCTTCAAGAGGCATCTGCTCCCCATTTTGAGTGCCGCCACGCCCACGACGACGGCGTCGACGACGGCCGCGCGAAATGCCTTCTTCACCCTCTTCAGCAACAAAACGCCCTCGAACGCGATCATCACGACGCACAGAAGCTTGAGACTCAGTCTCTATCTCATCACTTTCTTGACTCAGCTCTTCTTCAGCAGCCTCATCTTCCGGCAGCAGCGCATCATCCATCGCATCAATACGCACAGAATCAACACGCAACGGCAGTGACGCCAGCGGTATACGGGGACCAGACGCCAATTCGCCCCGCTCGAGCGTATGGTAATTTGCACCGGTTAATGTGTCATCAGCAGCGACGGTGATGTGAACGCCAAAGCGGCGTTCGAGCTCGTGTAAATGAACGCGCTTTTGATTAAGGATATAGAGCGCGACAACGGCGCGTGTGCGCAAGGTAATGTCGTGCGCCGCACTTTTGACAAGCGCCTCTTCGAGCACGCGGAGCACGTGCAAAGCAATTGACGCGGTTGAACGAACATGGCCTGCGCCAGAGCAATGCGGGCAAGCGACTGTCGAACCTTCAATCACACCTGCGCGTATTCTTTGGCGCGACATTTCAAGAAGACCAAAATGCGAAATGCGCCCGACTTGAATGCGCGCGCGATCATTTTTCAGCGCTTCTTTTACGCGCCGTTCAACGGCGCGATTATTGCGACTTTCCTCCATGTCGATGAAATCGACTACAATTAAGCCGGCAAGATCTCTCAATCGGAGCTGTCTTGCCACTTCATCTGCCGCTTCGAGATTTGTCCTTACAGCCGTATCTTCAATATTATGTTCACGAGTGGATCGACCGGAATTAACATCAATCGCAACCAAAGCTTCCGTTTGGTTGATAACCAGGTACCCGCCAGACTTCAGCGTGACCTGATTAGAGAACATCGCATCAAGCTGGGCTTCAACACCGCTTTCTGCAAAAATCGGGAAGGCCTCACGATGAAGACGAACATTTTTAGCATGGCTCGGCATCAACATACGCATGAAGTCTTTTGCTTCGCGATAAGCATCCTCACCGGAGACAACAACCTCATCAACATCACGCCCGTACAAATCCCGGATCGCACGTTTTATCAGCGAACCCTCTTCATATACGAGCATTGGAGCGCTTGAACGCAATGTTAATTCGCGCACGCTCTCCCAAAGCCGCAACAAATACTCAAAGTCACGCTTAACTTCTGCTTTTGTGCGCGATGCGCCAGCCGTGCGCAAAATAACGCCCATGCCCTCTGGCACTTCTAGATCGTGCACGATCTCCTTTAACCGCTTGCGATCAGCGCCATCAGTAATTTTTCTAGAAATGCCGCCGCCCCGCGCTGTATTCGGCATCAGCACGGAATAACGTCCAGCAAGAGATAAATAGGTGGTCAGCGCAGCGCCCTTATTGCCGCGCTCTTCTTTAACAACCTGGATTAACAGGACCTGACGACGCTTAATGACCTCTTGGATTTTATATTGGCGCCGCGGTCTCGACGCGCGATATGGCGTCTCATCCATTGCATCGCCGCCAATGTGTTCAACGACATCCTCTTCATCATGCTCATCTTCGTCATGATCATCATCATGACTTTTGCCATCATGGCCTGTCTCAGCAGAGAGCGACGCATCCTCTCTGGCGCGCTCACGCGCTTCATCACGCTCATCTAGTAGCCGAGCCTTTGCTTCGTGATCTGGCGCCTGAGCCTGATGCGCATATTCTTCTGCTTCTCCTTCCTCTACGGAGCCAAAACCTGCAGGATCAACAGAGATAGTGGGGTGAGCCTGAGCATATTCTGAAGCAGTCTCTACCGATTGAGAATGAGACTGCATGGGCTCGCGAGAGTCATGATCAAAAAATGAACTTTCGGAGTCTACGGCCGCGGCTGGGTCTTGCGGGCTAAAGTCAGGCTCTGATCCAGAGCGCCCATCAGCCTCAATAAACTCTTCAGATACGGCGTCATCTGCAACAGCCCTTTTTTCTGCGGACTCATGCTGACGACGACGAGAGCGACGACCGCGACCGTTGACGGCTGCGCGATGATGCTCATCATCTTCTTCTTGGAAATGCGCCCTGCTCTCTTCCTCAAGCAACGCCTGACGATCGGCAACGGGTATTTGGTAGTAATCTGGATGTATTTCAGCAAAGGCGAGAAAGCCGTGACGATTACCGCCGTAATCAACGAAGGCCGCCTGTAACGAGGGCTCTACGCGGGTAACCTTTGCCAGATAGATATTGCCTCGAAGTGGCTTTTTATCTGCAGCTTCGAAGTCAAATTCTTGAACGCGATTGCCACGCACCACCACAACCCGGGTCTCCTCGGGGTGGGACGCGTCGATAAGCATTTTGTTTGCCATGGAAAACTCTTTGCAGCGCAAGACTGGTCGGCAGCGGCCAAGCGCTCTGCGACCCTAGCAAGGGCTCGACGAACGATGGGCGGCGCACTCCAACTCTAGGGGCGCTTATTGTCGGAGAAAAAGGAAAAGGCCTGAGGCCTTGGTCACGCAAGCCGGCAAGAGCGCCGGAATATAAATTTCTCATGAGTGTCGACTGACGAGGACGACAATTTCTACGAATGCCAAGAATGTTGGCGTGGACTACGCGAGTCATTCGGCCAATATGACGGTCTAAGACGTGTGCAAAGAATACATTCCCCAACCGCATAACGCGATGGAATGTCTTATTTGCCCCGCTTATGTCCATGGTCTTGGCCATGAGATCGTCAGAAAACCTTCCGCAACGCTTCTTAGCGGCGCGCCTGCTCCATAACTGGCTGTAAACCAAAGATGAAGCACACCTGACCTGTGAGGGACGATTCGGCCCGCTTACCAGAGCGACCGCTCTGTTTCGACATGACAAGTCGACCAAACGAACCACAAACCAGGCCCTGAGCCTTTACGCGCAGCTTATATGTAACGAGCTCAAGGCCTTGGTGCAAGCGCTTAGGCTCAAGCCTCAGCGGCAGACATTAAAATGCCGAAAATGGATCCATTATAAGGTAAATGCCTTCCCCCTCTCGTCAGCCATCTCCCAAAGCCGTCCACCCTTTGGGCTCAGGTCAAGAGAGGAGGGCTGTCACAGCGTTTTTTTTTCTTGTTCTAATCTTCTTCGCACCAGCTGCACTGGCGGAAACCGTTGTCGCTGTCGCCAACAGGCTTGAAACCCGCGCCGGTCATGAGCTGATTATTTTCGACCTCACGGGCTCAGTCTCTGCCACCGCGAGGCCTGTTGCCGACCCAGCGCGGATTATCGTTGACCTCCCCGAGGTCAGCTTTCATATCGACCCCAAAGACACGCCGACGTTTGCCAGCGCAAAACTTATAAAAACATATCGTTACGGTCTATTTGCACCAGGCCGCTCCCGCATTGTGATCGATCTTCTAGCGCCAGCGGCCATCATACGCGCCCAAGCCCAATCCTATGGCGGCGGCGCACGGCTTGTTATTGAGCTTGCGCCAACCGATGGTGCAAATTTCTCTGCAGCTGTGAAGGCGGCAATCCTAACTCCGCCTGAACCCTTCTCTAACCTCGCTCCGCTAACCGCAGCGGCTTCCGGCAAACCCGTTGTTGTGATCGATCCAGGCCATGGCGGGATCGACATTGGGGCGACGAGCAAACATGGAGAACAAGAAAAAAATATCGTCTTTGAGTTTGCGCGCGCCTTGCAGGCAAAAATAACGACTGAAGGACGGCTCCAAGCCATCCTCACTCGCAATGAAGATATTTTTCTTCCACTTAACGAACGCGTCAAACGCGCCCGTGACAATAATGCATCCTTATTTTTATCGATCCACGCCGACACGTTGGCGGAGCCGCATGTTGAAGGCGCAACAATTTATACGCTGTCCTCCAAAGCCTCCGATCTAGAAGCAGCCCATATTGCTGAAAAAGAAAATCTCGCCGATCAGGCCGCCGGACTAGAGCGTAAAGAAGATACTGAAGACGTCAGTGACATCCTGTTCGATCTGACGCGTCGAGAGACGCATAATTACAGCAGAGATTTCTCTAAGATACTCATTTCGAAATGGAAAGACGCAGGAAGTCTCAATAAAAACCCCTCTCGTTCTGCCGGTTTCGTCGTTCTTAAAGCTTATGATGTGCCGTCAGTTTTGCTCGAATTAGGGTATCTCTCGAGCGAGAAGGATCTCTCTCGTTTGACTTCTCCACAGTGGCGAGAACAAGCTGCCAGCAAGACAACTGAAGCGATTAACGCCTATTTCCTGGCCCATCCGATCACTGGCCGCCCGGTTGAGACCGCTCCGCGAAACGGTGAGCGCCCCGAATAAAACACAAAAGGCGACCATTTAGTTATTCAGAAAAACAGACAAACCAGACATTAAAAAATTTAATTTCGCCTCATTCTGGGAAGACTAGAGCAGGTGACCCCATATCTGCTGCTGACGGCCCATTAGCCGATGCGGCGAGGAAGTAACGTCATGCGGATGTTTGCAAGATTTATCGGATTTATATTTGCAACCGGCGCAATCCTGTTTTTGGTTGCTGCGGTGGGCATGGCAGCGCTTGTCTTTTACTATTCCAAAGATCTCCCAGACACGGCGACCTTACAAAAATACGAACCGCCGGTAACAACCCGTTTGCACGCGAATGACGGCTCAATTCTTGCGGAATATTCGCATGAGCGACGCTTATTTTTACCTTACGCCGCCATCCCATCGCTCGTGAAGCAAGCGTTCATTTCAGCTGAAGACAAAAACTTCTACTCTCATACAGGCATTGATCCAGAGGGCGTCCTGCGCGCAGTGATGGTTTTAGCCGAGGGCGGCCGCCATGTTCAGGGGGCGTCAACGATCACGCAACAAGTCGCCAAAAACTTTCTAGTTGGCAATGAACGTTCCTTTGACCGCAAGATCCGAGAAGCCCTCATCTCTCTTCGTATTGAAGGGGCGTATACGAAAGAACACATCCTGGAACTTTATCTCAACGAGATTTATTTGGGGCTTGGCAATTACGGCGTTGCTGCCGCCGCACTGAACTATTTCAATAAATCCGTTAGTGAATTAACGCTTGCTGAAGCAGCCTACCTTGCCGCCTTGCCAAAAGGGCCAAACAATTATCATCCGTTTCAACAGCGGGAGCGCGCCATTGAGCGCCGCAATTACGTCATTGACCGCATGGAGGCTGATGGCGTCGTTTCCGCCTCAGAGGCCGCAAAAGCAAAAGCAGAACCATTAGGGGTCAATCCGCGCGTCTTATCTCCAAATTCATACGTCGCTGGTTATTTCGCAGAGGAAGTTCGACGTGACTTGTCAGAGCGCTTTGGCGAAAAAAATCTATATGAAGGCGGCCTCACAGTTAGAACAACGCTTGACCCAAAAATCCAGGCGATCACGCGCAAGGCCCTTGCTGACGGACTGGTGCGTTTTGATGAAGCGCATGGTTTCCGTGGCGCTGTATATCATGTCGACGTCTCATCTGATTGGGGAACGGCCCTTGCCGCTGTGCCGGCGCTTGGAGACGTGCGACCATGGCAGCTCGCCGTTGTTCTTGAGTTTAACGATGCGGGCGCACGCATTGGCATACAGCCCGGGCGTGAGAAGTCAGGCGATATATCCCCTGATCGCGTAACTGGCGCGCTGACGCCCGAAGGAATGCGGTGGACAGGCCGTGCGCCTCGCAATGTTTTTACCGTCGGCGATGTTATTTATGTTGAGCCGATAGCCGCCAAGCCTGGACAATATCGGCTGCGTCAGATCCCAGATATCTCTGGGGCCATGGTCGCAATGGACCCATATACTGGCCGCGTCTTCTCAATGGTTGGCGGCTTCTCTTTTGACCAATCATCCTTCAATCGCGCGACGCAGGCTTTGCGTCAGCCAGGGTCATCATTCAAGCCTTTCGTCTACGCAACGGCGCTCGACAATGGCTATACGCCATCATCGTCAATATTGGATGAGCCAATTTCTATACAACAATCAGACGGCAGCTATTGGACACCAGAGAACTTCGAAGGTGGACAGGGCACCGGCGCACACCCGCTGCGTCATGGCGTCGAACATTCAAAAAATATGATGACGGTTCGACTGGCTAATGATGTCGGCATGCCGCTGATTGCGGAATATGCGAGACGCTTTGGAATATACGAAAGCATGGCTCCCTATCTCTCGATGGCGCTCGGCGCGGGCGAAACAACATTAATGAAAATGGTCACGGGTTATTCCATGCTGGCCAATGGCGGCAAAAAAATAAAATCCACGCTGATAGACCGTATTCAAGATCGTTATGGCAAAACAACATATCGGCACGACGAAAGACAATGTCTTGGCTGTGACGCAGACAAATGGGATAATCAACTCGAACCCAAACTGATTGACAAACGTGAGCAGGCGCTTGATCCGCTCACCGCTTATCAAATTACCTCTATTATGGAAGGCGTCATTCAACGCGGCACAGGCGTGTCGATTAAAGCGGTCGGAAAACATCTGGCTGGAAAAACAGGCACAACGAATGAGGCTAAAGATTTGTGGTTCGTTGGCTATTCCCCAGACCTCTGCGTTGGGGTCTATATTGGCTATGATCGTCCACGCTCGCTTGGTAGCCACGCACAAGCCGCACTTTACACAGCGCCGATCTTCCGGGACTTCATGATGGTTGCGCTTAAAGACAAGCCTGACGCGCCTTTTCGCGCGCCGCCTGGCATCAAATTAATTTCCGTCGACGCGCATTCTGGCTTACGCTCTTCTGGGCCAGGCTCCATCTTGGAGGCTTTTAAACCCGGCACAGCGCCACCTGACGCAGTATCAGGCAATGATGGCGATAACGGACCTCGTCAGCTCGACACGCCCCATGATGTCGATCAACAAATGGGCAGCGGCACCGGCGGCCTATACTGAAAACAGACCGCCCCTTGGGTCGAGCACAAAAAACTTGTGAACGATGTCGCGCTACCAAGGGATTATTCCCCCAAATGCCTTAGCGCGGCAGCTGTCGCGAAAGGACATAAAGCCATCGCGATAAGCGATATCGCACAAAGAATGAAAAATGGCGCGTAAAATGGGACGCTGCCGCCACGGGCGGCCTCTGCGGCCGAGACGCCAAAAATCAAAACAGGGATCATTAATGGCAAAACCAGTAGCGCCATTAGCAGGCCGCCACGCCTAATCGTCACCGTCGCTGCAGCGCCAATCCCACCAAGCAGTGTAATCGCAGGCGTGCCAACAAAAAGCGTTGCGACCAGACCAAGGACCGCCGTTTGGTCTTGTTGAAGCATCAATCCGAGAAATGGCGCCGCCATGACGAGGGGCAGGCTCGCGGTTAGCCAATGCACCGCGCATTTTACGAGCACAACCAATTCAAGCGGCAAATCGCTCAGATGCAGCATATCTAAAGAACCATCTTCCGAATCTGCCTGAAACAAGCGATCGAAGGATAATAAACTGGCAAGCAGCGCAGAAATCCATAAAATTGCGGGACCTATTCGACTGAGGAGATTAGAATCTGGGCCAACGGCAAAAGGCACAATGGTTACGAGAGTGAGAAAAAAAACGACCCCCATCGCGCCGGCGCCGCCGATACGTTTTGCAACACGCCATTCGCGCAAAAATAAAGACCGGAGCGAGGAGGTCATCTTGCCGCTCCCAACGTCAACTCTGCGACTTTTGCAAGC
>DAIRFH010000126.1:0-3374 GCA_036795145.1 Methylocystis sp.
GTCATTATTGCCGGATGTAATGCGATGTTTGCGGCAGAAGGCGACATAGAGCTCTTTGACGCTAAAGACGCGGAAACAGGTTTTGATTCTTTTCTTAAGATTCAGCCAGATCTCTGCATCCTTGATATCGCGATGCCAAAGCATTCCGGCTATGATCTCATGCAACAAATCCTTCAAGCAGACAAAACAGCTAAAATAATTATTTTTAGCATGAATGACGATCCGATCTTTGCCTCACGCGCCCTCGCATTAGGAGCAAAAGGATATGTCACAAAAAACGATAATCCCTATTTACTCCTTGAGGCCGTCAGAAAGGTGATGAGCGGCGGCGCCTTTTTGATTCCAAGAATGACTGAAGCGCTCGCCATACAAGGCGGAGCAATAAAGACAGACATCTGGCGCATTCTCAATGAAAGAGAGCGTGAGATCTTGAAACTTCTCGGAGATGGCCTGCAGCCAAGAGAGATCTCGTCCCAGACAGGGGTTTCTTATAAAACTGTCGTCAATGCTTGCTCCATCATCAAAAATAAGCTCGGGTTGCGAACGACAAATGAGCTCTCTCAAAAAGCTTATGAATATAAAAATATGATTTGAGATGGCTGTTGTAATTTTGTAACGCGCTGCAAAACTTTTCTCACCGTCATGCTTTTGACGAATTTGCGCAAAGGCCCTGTCAAAAGGGCGCTGTTTTCAAAAACCTAAGCTTGATTTCAGGAAAAATTCCCATGGATTTGTGGGAAAAAGTCTACTGTGACCAACAGGCAACATATTGATAAAATTGGTTTTCGCTCATTGACGTCGCGCTCGAAGATACCGCATTTTATTCCCCATCATTAGAGAGATAAATAACGATAGGCACAGGAAAAAGCCTTGCAGTCGCGCGAAAGAAAATTATGCACAAAACAGCTTGGTTCTATTTCGCTGCTTGCAGTGAGCGTTGCCTGGCCGGCCTATGGGCAACAATCTCTGCCAACAATTGAAATTGGCGCAACGCCTTTACGCTCGCAATCGCGCGCGCCGGCGCGTCCAGTCGCAGCGCCTGTAAGACCTGTCGCCTCTGGCCCTTCACAGCCGTCTCAGAGTCAGCCGTCTCCAGGCTCAAGCGGCAATGACACGCCTGCTCCTTATGTCTCGCCGCTTGTCACCTATCAGGTTCCCGCAGCCGTTCATGTTGTTGAAGGTTCTGAAATCGCAAATGTCAGAAAATTTAATGTTGGCGAGGCTCTCCAACGCGCTGCGCCTGGAGTTCTGATCAATGATGTTGGCGGAAACCCATTTCTGCCCGAACTCAATTATCGCGGCTTTAACGCCTCGCCCTACTCAGGCACGCCGCAAGGACTGGCTGTTTTCCAAAACGGCATTCGTATCAATGAAATGTGGGGGGATACGGTCAATTGGGATCTCATCCCAAGCATCGCGATTGACCGCGTGGCGATCGAAACCGGCAATCCGCTTTACGGCCTTAACGCGATCGGCGGCGCCGTCGTGCTTGATATGAAAAATGGCTTTACCTGGAAAGGCCTCGAAGTCGATGCGCGCGGCGGTTCATTCAATCGCCGCCTCGGCACAGTTCAATATGGCAAGCAGGTCGGCGACTTTGCCATCTATGGCGCAGGAGAAGCTGCAGGCGATTCAGGCTATCGATACTTCTCAGGTTCTCAGGTCAAACGTTTCTATGGCGATGTTGGCTATAAGGCTGAACAAGGCGAGGCGCATGCCAATGTAACGCTTGGCGGCAACTATTTTGGCGCAACTGGCCCAGCGCCAATGGAAATGGCGGCAGCTAACAAGAGTTCAGTCTATACAACGCCCCAGAATTATAAGAACCAGCTTGCCATGGTTGACCTCAATGGTCAGGTTCAGGTCAATCCAACAACAAAATTACTTGCCGACGTTCATTACCGCGGCTTTAACCAAGCGCGAACAGATGGCAATACTACAGAGTTCCAATGCGACCCAAATGCTGAATTTTGTTCAACGCAGGATGGCGCAACTACAAATATTCCTAACCTCTTTCAAAACGCGAGCCCATACGCAACTTCGCCTGCTTATGGCGTCATTGACAGGACCTGGACAAAAACAAATACGATTGGCTTTACAACACAAATAAATAATACCGATAGAATTTTAGGATTTCAGAATAAATTCACCGGAGGTTTGAACCTTGAGCATGGTTTCACAGGTTTTCAGGCTTCAGAACAATGGGGTCTCATCAATCGCGACTTCACTGTTACAGGCCTAAATTATTACACTAATGAGCCAGCAAACGGCGTCGCACCCGTCAGTCTCAACGTCGCTAATTATTATCTTGGCGCCTATGCGCTCGATACACTCGAGCTGACAGACAAATTAAGCATCAATGGCGGACTGCGGTTCAATCAAGCTCAAATCAATATGTTTGATAATCGCGCAACAAGATTAAATGGCGCTGCAACTTTTAATCACGTCAATCCCATGGGCGGTGTGACCTATAAACTCACGCCGGAAATTGCAAGCTACGCCAGCTATTCTGAAGCCAACCGAACTCCAACGCCTCTTGAGTTTGGCTGCGCAGATCCAAACAACCCATGCCTGATCGATTCTTTCCTTGTCTCTGACCCGCCACTCAAACAGGTCACCTCAAATACAATCGATACGGGCATTCGTGGCGGCTTTAAGCCCGCAGAAAAACTGCCAGTCTTGCTTGCTGCTCTGCCCGGCGCTGTTCAATGGACTGCCGGATTGTTTCGCACCAATGTCTTCAACGATATTCTAAATATTCCAAGCCAGTTTCAGGGGCGCGGCTATTTCACCAATGCTGGTAATACAGTCCGGCAAGGCGTCGAACTCTCCATGCGGTATAATGACGATCGCACAGCGGCCTATATGAATTATACGCTGACTGATGCCTATTTTAATTCTTATAATTTTCTTGGCTCGCCAAATAATCCGGTTGCTCAGGCAACAGGCATCAGCGCCATTCTCGTAACGCCAGGCGCAACATTGCCTTCCAATGCGAAACATCGCTTTAAGACGGGCATAGATTATTCCGTTACAAAAAAATGGAAAATTGGCGGCGATTTTGTTTTTGCAACAGGACCCTATCTGCAGGGCGATTGGGCTAATCAATTTGGACAATTATCTTCATATGGCGTCTTAAATCTGCGCACATCCTATAATTTTCTACCTAATGTCCAAGCCTATGCCTTAATTGAAAATGTTACCAATACCCGCACACAAAGTTTTGGTTCTTTCTTTCAACCCAGTAATATTCCCTTTGCCTATTTCAACAATCCAAAAATGGTGTCGGTCGGACCGCCAACAGCCTTTTTTGCCGGCATGAAATGGGATTATGGCAATGATCCAAATACCTCAAGCTGGATCGCCTCAGCTGA
>DAIRFH010000043.1:0-3393 GCA_036795145.1 Methylocystis sp.
TTTCACGGCGGCGTCAGCAGCCGCCGCACGCACTTCTGAAGCGGCCTGCGCCTCAGCTTGAGCAATTTTCTGCTCAACCTGTTTCAGACTGCGCGCCATAAACTCATCAAGCCGACGACGGCCCTCAGCCGCGATCATCTCCGCTTCCTCCTTCGCCTGGGCGACAATAGCCTTGGCCTCGGTTTCCGCCTCAACGCGTTTTTTGTCAAAGGACGCCAGCAGATCTTGGGCCTCAACGCGCAAGCGCTCTGCTTCTGCTAATTCATGCTTGATACGATTAATCCGCGCATCAATAAGAGTCGTTAACTTTGAATGGGCGCCAACCCAAAACAAAACCGCCAAAAAGAGCGCAAAGCCAATTGCGACATAAAATTCAGCATCGAAATGCATAGAGGGTCTCTCCTCAGCTCGACTTTACAGTGCGATATTCAGCAGCAAGACGATCCTTATCGACTGTCGCGCCCGTGAGTTTTTCAACGATTGAGGCAGCGGCGTCGACAGCGATTTGCTCAACATTGCCAAGCGCCTGAGCCTTTGCACTGGAAATACGCGCTTCAGCGGCGCGAATCTTTTCTGCAGCCTCTGTCTCAGCGCGCGCGCGCTGAGCGACAGTCTCAGCGGCAATTTTTTGTTGCGCTTCGCGACCAATCGCTTGAGCTTCCTCACGACGACGACGGATATTATCATCATTGGCCGTCGCGGCCGCCTGAGCCTTTGCTTGCATGTCGCGCGAGGCGTCCAAATCAGTTGCGATTTTCTGTGCGCGCTCCTCGAGAATGCCGCCAACGCGCGGCAAAGCAAGACGCGACATCAGCAGATAGAGCACCCCAAAGATAAGAACGAGCCAGACAATCTGCGGCGCAAAATTTTCCGTCTGAAACGGCGGAAAACCTGCTTCATGATGTGCGCCAACACTTTCATGAGTTTCTTGAAGATTCTCGGCGGCTTGCGCGGAAGAAATCATGGATAAGGTCATAATCTCACATACCGATCATCGGTCTCAAAAGAAGACGCTAAAGCGATAATCGCGCGCATGGGACACACACGCGCGAAACTGGTCGTTATGCCGGCGACGCCAAGCTCCTTCGACGTCGTCGGCAAAAAGTCTTAGGCCTTTAGGAAAAGCAAAATCGCGATCAAAAACGCGAAAATGCCAAGACCTTCCGCCAAAGCGGCGCCAATGATCGCATTGGTGAACTGGCTTGCAGCCGCCGAGGGATTACGCAGCGCGCCATTTACGAAATTGCCGAAAATGATACCAACGCCAATTGCTGCAGCGCCTGTGCCAATCGCGGCAAGACCCGCGCCTACTAGTTGCATTTCGGAAGCCATGATCTTCTCCTATTTTAAAATGAGGCCGCGTTTATTGTTAAGTCTTTATCAGTGGCCTGGGTGAATTGCGTCATTAAGATAGACACATGTAAGAACGGAAAATACGAAAGCCTGCAAACAGGCGACAAGAAGCTCGAGCGCGTAAAGCGCAACAATCGCCAGCAAGGGCACAGGCGCGAGAAGCGACCATCCGCCTGAAGCCAACAGCATCATCACAAATCCGCCAAACACGGCAAGCGTGATATGACCTGCCAGAATATTGGCGAACAACCGGACAGAGAGCGAAACAGGGCGCGATAAGAATGAGATAACTTCAATTGGCACCAACACCACCAGAACCGGCAGCGGCACGCCATGAGGAACAAACAAGCGCAAAAAGCCTAAGCCATTACGATAGACGCCGTAAGCGACCACAAGCGTAATGACCAGCGCAGCAAAGGCAAAGGTAACAACAATCTGACTCGTAACAGAATAGCTGTAGGGAACGAGGCCAATGAGATTAGCAATCAAGATGAAGGAGAACAGCGAAAAAACAAAAGGAAAGAACTTCATTCCTTCCTTGCCGGCTGTCTGACGCACCATGTTGGCGACAAACTCGTAAAGCATTTCTGCTAGCGCCTGCATTCTTCCAGGCACAATCGCCTTGCCAGATGTTGCGAAAACCATCAGACCTACCACCCCTAAGGCCGCAAGCAGCATATAAAGGGAGGCGTTCGTGAAAGAAGTTTCGACGCCGCTTATTTCTAAGGGAAAAATACGATGCAGTTCAAACTGCTCAATGGGATTAGGAGCTGAGGCGGTTTCTTCCGGTGTCATGACCCTTTACCGGACGACAACGCCCGGCCCTTGTCTCGACGCATTCAAGCGTCCTGATCGAGGTTCCCATCGCCTGACAAACCCTTTGGCTTCGCCACGCGATACACATTATAAAATCCCGCCGCTACGCCAAAACCCAGCAGCAGAATCATCACCCATGGCGCTGTGCCAAGCCACGCATCGACTTGCCAGCCCACAAAACATCCAACCAACACAGCGCCGATAAACTCGGAGACTGCATTAAGCCCCACACGCATCGCATGCGTAAAACCCTTGCGCGCGGGGGGCAAAGACTGCGCAGAAGCCTGCTCTTCATCAACCCTGCGCAAGGCAGCGCCTAAATTTTCAAGCCGCTTCTCAAGAGCGGCCTGTTCAGCGTCTTTCAGCCCGTCATCGGTCATCGTCGGTCCCTCTCACGCAATCATCGCGTGGAAATCGGCGGCGGCGAGAGCCGGAAAGAAAGCGATCGAAGCGACTTGACGGTCAAGAGAAATAAGCGCGCTCAGTGTCGCCACTAAGCCTTGTCAAGTCGGGCGCAACATATGGTTGAGGCCTGATGAAGTCAAGGCGCTGCGCAGAACGCTTAAGCCTCTCATTCAATGGATAAAAGGCCCCTTCCGTATATTCCTTCGACACAGATATTTCGCATTTGCGAGAGCGCCGTCCTCAAACAGGCGCGCCCAAGGACGCTTCTTTTGCGCCGATTAGCTCGCCAGAGCGAATTTTTCAGCCTGCTCCAGATCGACTGAGACCAAATCTGAAATCCCACGCTCCGCCTGTGTCACGCCAAAGAGACGATCCATGCGCGCCATGGTGATTGGGTTATGCGTGATCGTTACAAAGCGCGTGTCGGTCTTCTTGCGCATTTCATCAAGAAGGTCACAGAAACGCTCAACATTCGAATCATCCAGCGGCGCGTCAACCTCGTCAAGAACGCAAATCGGCGACGGATTGGTGAGAAACACCGCAAAGATCAAAGACATGGCGGTGAGCGCCTGTTCGCCGCCCGACAGCAAAGTCATGGTCTGCGGTTTTTTTCCAGGCGGGCGGGCGAGAATATCAAGGCCGGCCTCAAGCGGGTCTTCGCTTTCAACAAGCTGGAGTTCCGCAGAACCGCCGCCAAACAACAAGGTGAACAGCTCTTTAAAGTGCAAATTGACCTTGTCAAAAGCCGTCAGCAAGCGCTCACGGCCTTCCTTGTTCAAGCTGGCAATGGCGGCGCGTAATTTTTTGATTGCTTCTGAA
>DAIRFH010000043.1:3403-18016 GCA_036795145.1 Methylocystis sp.
CAAATTAACTGCGCCCAACCGTTCACGATCTGCGCGCAACCCCTCCAAACGCCGCTCGATAGCAGCGATATCTGGCAGCTCATCGCCATCCTTGACGCCAGCAAGCTCGCCAAGCGCCTCTATCGTTGTTTCAAGATCTTGCGTAATGGCGTGGGCAACATCAGCGGCGCGTTGCTGGGCTGCCTCCAACTGCGCCTCACTCCGAGCCTTCTCTTCGCGCGCCAAACTCATTGCGCTTAATGCGTCGCGCGCAATGCGATCCGCGTCATTTAACTGTCTTTCGGCAGCCGTGCGCGTATCAGACGCCACGCGCTGCGTCTGCTCCGCCGCCTCCAGCGCCGTCATTAAAGCTCTGCGCTGCTGGATGAATGTGTCTGGAGCCTCCGCAAGCTGCTCTTGCTCTTCCCGCGCTAAATCCAACCGTTCTTCGAGCTCGCCTAAGCGATCTTGCGCGCGATCACGCCGCTCAGCCCATGACGAAATCTCTTTTGTGATAGCGGTAATTCGCGCCGTGCGCGCTGCAACCTCATGACGCAAAGCAGCCAGCGCAGCGCGCGCTTCTCCAGCTTGCGCACGCTCAATCATTGCCTGCGCCCGTGAGGCCTCAAGAATGCCGGCAAGAGAAGCCGGCGCCTCAAGCTCTTCTAACGCCTGCGTTAAAGCCTCAAGTTTTTGGCGCGCCTCGTCGCGATTAGCGAGGTTTTGCGCTTTTGCTTCTTCAAGCGCGGATAAACGCTGGCCTATCTGCGCTTGACGACGCTCTGCTGCGCCGTAGCGCTCACGCGCTTCCTCGAGCTGCATACGCGCATGACGCAGTTTTTCTCGACTGACTTGCTCTGCTTGCGCAGCGATACGCGCCGTTTCACGCGCATTCTCTAAATTCTCGGCAAGTTCATTGGCTTGTTCACGCGCAATTTTCGATTCCCTGCGCAAATCTGCGAGGCGATTTTTCTCAACGAGTCGACGCGCGGCGGCTGAAGGCGCTTCAGCCGCCTGTGTAAACCCATCCCAACGCCATAAATCTCCTTCCTTGGAGACGAGACGCTGGCCGGGCTTGAGCAATTTACGAAGGTTATGGCCTTCGGCGCGCAGCACAACGCCAATTTGCGCCAGACACCGTCGCAAGGCTGGCGGCGCCTCAACCAATTCAGTCAGAGGGCGCACACCGCTCGGCAAAAGAGGATCGCCGGCATTTTCAGTTAAGGCCCAATGCGCTGGCGCAGAATCATCTGCCGAAGCATCAAGATCATCTCCCAAGGCGGCGCCCAACGCTGTCTCATATCCCTTGGCTACTGTGACGCTTTCCACCACAGGAGCCCAAAGGCCGCCGGCGCCAGACTGCAGAAGATTTTCAAGCGTGCGCACTTCAGTTTCAAGTCGCTGCGCCAGCAGAGCGGCCTGCTCCAAGGGCTGACGCGCCATGGCTTCACACTCACGCGCCTCAGCCTGAGCTTCTTGTGAGGCCTGCGCCGCTTCTTCCGCCAAATTGGCTTCTTCAATCGCCGCGGTGAAAACATCGCATAGACGCGCGACTTCTTCAGCGCCGCCGCCCTGCCCCGCAATCAGCGCAAACTCTGTATCAAGGCGCGTTAATTCAGCTTCAAAGCGCGCAATGCGCTGAGTCTCGTCTCTCAAGGCGTTATCGATTGCCGCACGGCGTGCATTAACGCCAGCAAGTTGCTCCTGCGCGTCCGCGAGCGCCGCTTCGGTCGCCGCCAGAATTGTTTCAATCTCGTCCAGTCGGGCGCGCGCTTCAATTTCGCGAGCAGCATCATGCTCATCTGCGCCAAGAAGCTCTGAGCGTTCTGTTTCAAGTCGCTGCGCGACATCTGCTGCATCATCAATCAGCGCACGTTCACGCTCGAGATCTCTCGTGAACTGATCAATGTGGCGCATCAGCTCATTGATGCGATCCTTTGCGCGCTGCTCATCTGCTTCAAGCGCCTGACGGGCAACAACAAGACGATGCACAGCGGCGCCAGCTTCAGCCTCCGCCTCACGCAAAGCCGGCAACTCATGCGCCGCCACTGCTTGCAGTTTCGCAGCTTCCGCTTGCTCGAGCGTGCGCGCTTGCACCCGCTTGAGGTCAGCCTCAAGTTTTTCAGCCGCCTCGCGCAACTGATCGGTGGCGATCTGATGTGAAACGAGGGCGACCAGAGCCTCATTCTGTCTTATCTGAGAGGCAAGACCACGATAGCGTTCCGCTTGACGCGCCTGACGCCTCAAGCTGTCCGACTGTCCCTCGACTTGTTTCAGCACATCTTCAAGACGGGTCAGATTCTCTGACGCCGCATTGAGTCGCAACTCCGCTTCATGCCGGCGTGAATGCAGGCCAGCGATGCCAGCAGCGTCTTCAAGAATACGGCGACGCGCCTGCGGTTTGGCGGAGATAATTTCGCCAATCTGCCCTTGTCTTACTAATGAGGGCGACCGCGACCCTGTCGCAGCGTCCGCAAAGAGAAGCTGAACGTCACGCGCGCGCACTTCCTTACCGTTAATGCGGTAATCAGACCCCTGCTCACGCTCGATGCGACGCGTGACCTCGATCTTATCGGCCTCATTGAAGGCGGCTGGCGCTGTACGATCTGAATTGTCCAGAACCAACGCGACTTCAGCGAAATTGCGCGCAGTACGGGAGCCACCGCCCGAAAAGATGACGTCATCCATCGCAGAGGCGCGCATATTTTTGTATGAGTTCTCACCCATGACCCACCTCAGGGCCTCGATGAGATTAGACTTGCCGCACCCATTAGGCCCGACCACGCCGGTCAACCCCGGCTGGATCAGGAGTTCGGTCGACTCACAAAAACTTTTGAAGCCCAGAAGGCGTAGACGCTCGAATTTCATGGAGGATAAAAGCGTCACAAAAAAAGTAGGAATGCAAGAAAACCACTACAATATGTTGTGGGTAGCAGCCGCAGGCCTTAACCAAATATATTTGTGGAAAATCATCTCACCGCCTCACACAGTTCATGACCCGGCTGAAAAAAGGGCGCCCGCATGACAGCGGCAAAAGGATAGGCGCGAATCATGCTAGGGCGGAGATCAGCGTTTAATCGGATCCTTTGACGTGATCGAAGACGATAACAAAGACGACTTATGGGTTTTTGGCTACGGCTCGCTGATATGGCAACCAGGGTTCGAGTTCGAAGATAGCGCGCTCGCCTGGGTTTATGGCTATCATCGCGCGCTCTGTATTTTCTCGCATGTCCATCGCGGCACGCCGCAGCAACCAGGTCTTGTGCTGGGGCTAGATCAAGGAGGCTCTTGTCAGGGCGTCGCCTTTCGTATTGCCAAAACGCATCGCGACAAAACGCTCGCCTATTTGCGCGATAGAGAACTGGTCACGTCAGTTTACCTTGAAAAGACATTGCGGCTACATTTCGCTGATGGCGATAGCGCCTTTGGCCTTGCTTATGTCGCCGATCAAACGCACTGCCAATACGCCGGCCGCCTTTCCATGGAGGAAATGACGCGCATGATCGCAGAAGGCGTTGGGATTAATGGCGATAATCCAGCATATGTGCGCAATACCTATGAGCATCTCCAACGCCTCAATATTCACGACGAAGAGCTAAAAGAAATTGTCTATCGATTAGATGAGCGGTCTTGCCGGACCGCTACGATTTCATTGCCCGACATGTCATAGGCCGGGGCTATAGATTAGGAACCCCGGCCAAGAGACGCCAGTCACGCAACACGATTACAAACGCTCGAACGCAACACACGCAACACAAACGCGAAGACTGAGCAAAACCTCAAGCAACATAGCTCAGCAAGGACGCTGATAAGTCCTGTACGACGCTGTCAGCATCGCTAAAATGCACATGCCATTCACTGATCTGAAGCTCTTGCGCCAATAGGCCGATATCAGTGCAGGAAGTTAAATTTTTTGAAGACAACACACATACGGCACGCGCCTCGTTGTTAAGACGCGCAACACCGACAATGACGCCATGGGTGAGCTGTGAAACAAACAGATGCTCACCTTTTTGGAATATTGAGCAAACATAGCTGCGTCCCGAGAGCCCGCGCCATGAATAGAAGCGGCGCTGAAGGTCCTGCGCGTCAGCAAGAGAGGCCAAAGCCTGACCCTGCGCGATCCCATGCGACACATGAGCAAAAAAGTCCGGCTGCATGGCAGAAGAAAAAAAACCAAACTGCAGATCAGGATTCATAGACATGAGCGTCGAGCCGTCGGGATGAACATAGAACATATGTAGAACAAAAAGAGGATATCGTCAAGTTCTCTTTGTCCCTAGACTAGGCCAGAACAGGAGGGGCCTAATGTGCGTCAGCGCACAATCCTGCCGCGTCCCCAGGGCATGGGGACGGCGCAGGCAAACATCACATCATCTGAAGAAAAACAGCGTCGAGCCTGTCCAACAAAAGGCTTAGGCGTTTGCGCCGCCGCCCGCTGTCTTGAGCCAAGCAGCGCCACACGCTTTGGCAAGCTCTCGTACGCGAAGGATATAACTTTGACGTTCAGTCACAGAGATAACGCCGCGCGCATCCAATAAATTAAAGGCGTGACTAGCTTTGATGCATTGATCATAAGCAGGCAAGGCCATCAAATGCTTGTCATCTCCAGCGCCCGCGCCAAACATTAATAAGCGCTGACACTCTTTTTCAGCGTCCTTAAAATCTTCAAATAATTTTACTGTGTCTGCAGCTTCAAAATTATGTCGGGAATATTCCTGCTCCGCCTGCAAGAAGACATCGCCATAAGTAACTTTATCGTCGCCCTGACGACCATTGAAATTTAAATCCATAATACTGTCGACGCCCTGAAGGTAACAGGCCAGTCGCTCCAAGCCATAGGTCAACTCGCCAGATACGGGCGCACATTCAAAACCCGCGACTTGCTGAAAATAAGTGAACTGAGAAACCTCCATGCCGTCGCACCAGCATTCCCATCCCAAGCCCCAAGCCCCAAGCGTCGGACTTTCCCAATCATCCTCTACAAAACGGATGTCATGAAGCTTTGCATTCAATCCAATCGCGGCGAGCGAGGCCAGATAAAGCTCCTGCAAATTTGGCGGGGAAGGCTTGAGGATAACCTGAAATTGATAATAGTGCTGCACACGGTTAGGATTCTCGCCATAGCGGCCATCTTTTGGCCGACGGCAAGGCTGCACATAAGCTGCACGCCATGATTTTGGCCCCAACGCGCGCAATGTCGTGGCCGGATGAAATGTTCCTGCGCCCATCTCCATGTCATAGGGCTGCAAAATAACGCAGCCCTGTTCCGCCCAAAAATTTTGAAGCGTCAGGATTAATCCTTGGAAAGATGTCATTGGCGACAAACGAGAGACTGCATCTTCTGACATGATTAAATCCTAAAGAAGGGACAACTATAAGCGCGCTCCCGCTTGGTCAACCCGCGCGCAAAGATCGCAAGAACGTTTCATCATTGTCTCAGAACTTTCTTTTCTTGATCAACATAAACGCCATCGCTCATGCAAGAGACGAGATAAGAGCTAATGTGACAGTTGATCCAAGGTGACGCCCTTGTTGAGCTGTTGAGCCTGCGGCGTCGTTGCGCCGCCTTCATGATGAATCGTCAGCGAGGGCAATAATGACAGCGGCGCTTTAGATCCCTTCACACCGCGCAATAAGATACGCGTTGCTGGCGCCCGCATGCGCGTCGTCACAGGCGTAATGGCAATGGCGCCCAAACGATCATTCAAAGCAGCCAAACAGTCCGCCAGGGCGTCGGCGCGATGTATCATCACAAATGTTCCGCCAGGCGCCAGCAAGGCAAGGCAGGCGCGCGTCCAGTCAACAAGGGGCATAGCAGCCACATGCGCACGGGCTTTTTCTGGGTCAGGTGAGACCTGAACCCGCTTCGCGTCGTAAAAAGGCGGATTGGTCAGAACAAGTCTCGCGCTCTCATCGGTCAATCCTTCACGACGACGGGCCGCCGGAGAGGCGACGTCGGCCTCGTAAACAGCCCCCCGCGCCTGCAACTGATTAAGGACGATGTTTTCACGCGCAAAGGCGCATGCCTGAGGGTCAATTTCAACAAGACCAAATTGCGCTTGCGGCGCATGGTAGGCGGCCGCAAGCCCAACCAGGCCCGTCCCTGCGCCAATATCGAGAATAAGTCCCTGCGTTGCAGGCGGCGTCGCACTCGCAAGCAAAAGCGCGTCTAGCCCCACCCGATGGCCCGCGCGAGGCTGGCGCAGCTGAACAGCGCCGTCGAAAAAAGCATCAAGTGTTGTCATCTTCGGCCATTCATTTTGGCGCGGACAGTCTCACGCGGCAATGCTCTTCACAAGACTCAAGGGCCAGGCGAGCGCGGTGATTCGAAGAAAAACCCCGCGCTTAAGCCTCATTCGGCCAATGACTTGCCGGCATCCGTCCAACCACGTAAGTTCGCCCAATTCTGGAAGAAAGGCCGTAGGGGGCTCTGTGGGCATCGTTATACCGCTCGAAGAAAAAAAAGACGCCGGCCTCGACAGCCTCGTTGACCTGATCCGTCCGGATCTTGAGCGCACCAATCAACTTATCATTCAACGCACAGGATCGGATGTCACAACCATCCCTGAAGTGGCGAACCATCTGATCTCAGCCGGCGGAAAAAGGTTGCGGCCAATGCTCGTGCTCGCCACCGCTGGCATGTGCGGCTATCGGGGCGATGGTCATCTGAAATTTGCCGCAGGCATTGAATTCATGCACACAGCGACGTTGTTGCATGATGATGTGGTTGATGAGTCCAACATGCGGCGCGGCAAGATTGCAGCGCGCATGCTCTGGGGCAATCAGACCTGCGTTCTCGTTGGCGATTTCCTGCTCGGCCATGCATTTAAAATGATGGTTGAGCCTGGCGCCATCGCACCGCTCACTGTGGTGTCACAAGCCGCGGCCGTCATTGCCGAAGGTGAGATTCTCCAGCTCAACGCTGCGAAAGACACCACCACGACGGAAGACGCCTATATGGCGGTTATCCGCCGCAAAACTGCTGAATTATTCGCAGCAGCGGCAGAAGTTGGCGTCATGCTTGCCGGCCAGGCGAAAGCTGATGAAGCCGCCGCGCGCAGCTATGGCATGAATCTCGGCATTGCCTTTCAGCTAATTGATGACGCTCTCGATTATGGCGGGTCTTCTGCAAAGCTTGGAAAAAATGTCGGCGATGATTTCCGCGAAGGTAAAATAACCTTGCCGGTTGTGCTCGCCTTCCGTCGCGGCAATGAAAAAGAACGAGAGTTCTGGCGCCGCACGTTAGAAAAAGGCGAGATCGCCGATGCTGACGTTGAAACAGCCTGCGGTCTCATGAAAAAACATAAAGCCTTGGATGATACGATTGAACGCGCAACACATTATGGCGCGATAGCACGAGATGCGATGGAAATCTTTCCCGCCTCGCCTTGGAAGAAAGCCCTGCTAGAGGTCGTCGAGTTTTGTATTGATCGCGTCTATTAAGTCGCCTCAAAACGCAAAAAAGGCGGGCGCATCATCATCGCCCGCCTTTTCTAAAATCCTCATAACGCTGCGCAACAGTCTCAGTGCTTTTTACAATCCTGAACATAATGCTTGCGGGCGCGACCCTTCAGGCCTTTTCCATCAGCTTCAGCGGCGCAAGTCTTATCTGCATCAACCTTTGTCGCGGGCGCGGCGGGAGCCGCTGCAGCGGCTTCCTCTTTGACCTTGCCAGCAATTTCTGCAGGCGGCGCCCATTTTGTTTCAGCAAAAGCGCTTGGACTTAAATAGAGTGCGCAGCCAACGCCCATCAAAGCTAGGGTCTTCATTTTCATTCTTCTACACTCACTTTGTCAGTCAAAAACAAATCGTCCCTTTGAGATTTCTCCAAATCAATCATGTGAGTCAAGTTTAACACGCCCGCACGCTCCTGCACGCGCGCGGATCAAAGCCCTTACTTGATCAAATTGCTGCAACGCAAAATAAACTTACAGATTTTCTTTCTAAGCAGAGATTTTCGTCATCGACGCCAGAAATAAAATACCAAGACGCCTGCGCGCTTGATAATGGAAACGCTAAAAAAACAATCTCAACAATCCTGGATGAGGCATGATTTCTCGCACTGCGATCGCGCATGCTTGACGTGGCCGCGTCACTTTGAGCTTGTAACGTCAAACTTTATCTTGTCACACCCAACTTGCAGCATAGGCGTTCACACCGCGCTAAATCCTTTCGCCTGCTGATGGAACGCGACGACATGTTGATGGCGCCTTATAAACAGACAAGAAAGAAATAACAGGATTATCGCAATGAGCGTGACGAGAGAGAATAAAAGCCAGAGCCGCCGCAATCGCGCTAAGCCCCATTTTGATCTCAGCCACGAAGCGCCAATCGCCCAACAACACCACACAGAGCACATCACTCATGGGCGTTTTAGAGACGACCCTTATGCCTGGCTTGCCGCCGACAATTGGCGCGAGATCCTCAATGATCCATCCAGCTTGCCTGAAGCAATTGCTCATTTGGTAAAAGATGAAAATGATTATTGCGCAAAAGTTGTCGCGCCTTTGGCGGAGTTAAGAAAAATTTTAGTTGAAGAACTACGCTCGCGCATCAAGGAAGATGACGCCGATGTCCCAGACGCCGATGGCGATTATGAATATTATGGGCGATTCCGCGAGGGCGCAGAACATTCTCTTTATTGCCGCAGACCGCGCGGCGGTGGTCCAGAGACAATTCTCTTAGACGGTGAATCCTTAGCAAAAAACAAGGATTTCTTTGACATTGGCGAAGTCTCACATGCGCCAGATCATTTACAACTTGCCTGGAGCGTCGATGAGACCGGATCTGAACTCTTTAGCATCCGCACGCGCGCAATAAGCGATGGCGTCGATCGAGACGATGTTGTGAGACGAACTGACGGCGCGATCGTTTGGCGGGCTGACTCTCAAGGGTTTTACTATGTTCACATAGATGACAATCATCGAAGCGCGCAAATACGCCGCCATATGCTAGGCGATGATCCAAAACACGACTCAATTATTCTCGAAGAGGCTGATAGCGCTTGGTTCATTAGCCTTAGCGAAAGCCGCTGCCTGCGCTTTGCCATTGTCTCCTTGCATGGGCATGACGCCTGTGAGTGTTGGCTGATTGATTTACGTGGAGAAGACGCTAAGCCGCAGCTTGTCGCCAAAAGGGAAGAGAAACTACGCTATGAAGTCGAACCACACGAAGATCGGCTTTATATTTTAAACAACGCGAATGGCGCGGATGATTTTTGTATTTCCATTGCGCCAATAGCACATAGCGCGCGCATCCATTGGCATTCAATGATCGACCATCGCCCAGGCGCGATGATCACCTCCATGACAATTTATGAGAACTTTCTTGTTTGGATAACGCGAGAGAACTCTCTTCCAAGAATAACAATACGCAACATTATCACGCATGAAGAACATAACATCGCCTTCAAGGAAGAAGCCTATGCGCTCGCGCTTGATCCGGGGCTAGAGTTTTGCACGCCAATGTTACGCTTTTCCTATTCTTCGCTCACGACGCCTGAAGAAATCTATGATTACAACATGGAGACGAACACGCGCCAGTTGCGTAAACGTCAGGAAATACCCTGTGGACATAAGCCTGAGGATTACGTCACCCGCCGCTTATTTGCCCCAAGCCATGATGGCGAAGACATCCCCATCACATTGCTCCATCGCGCTGATTTTTCGACAGCCAATGGCGGCGCACCGCTTCTTCTCTATGGCTACGGCGCTTATGGATATGCGCTTGAGGCCGAGTTTGACGAAAACGCGCTCTCGCTAGTCGATCGCGGCTTTGTCTATGCTCTTGCACATGTGCGCGGCGGCGCCGACAAGGGCTGGAACTGGTATGAGCGCGGCAAACTCGACGCTAAGGAAAATAGTTTTTTTGATTTTATTTCAGTCGCGCAATTTCTTATCGACGCCGGCTACGCCTATCGGGGCGGCATTGTCGCTCAAGGCGCCTCTGCCGGAGGCATGTTGATGGGCGTTGTTATGAACCAGCATCCGGAACTTTTCGCAGGCGTGATCGCAGGCGTTCCCTTCGTTGACGTGTTGAACACCATGCTGCGCGATGACCTACCGCTCACGCCGCCTGAATGGCTCGAATGGGGCAACCCCATCATAGATGAACAGGCTTATGCGCGCATTGCAGCCTACGCGCCCTATGAAAACATCAGCAGCCAGAATTATCCTGCGCTACTGTCAATCACAGCGCTAAGCGACCCACGCGTCACCTATTGGGAGCCGCTCAAATGGGTGACAAAATTACGCGCAACCATGAGCGGCGGCGGACCGATTTTGTTGCACACGCACACAGACGCTGGTCACGCGGGAGCCTCTGGCCGCTTTGAAGCCTTAGCGGATACAGCGCTCGAGTTCGCTTTTGCCATCGCCTGCTCGACGCGGGCGCCAAATTGCAGCTAAGCTGGCAGTAACATTGCGCAAATCATTTAAGGTCGGCAAACATGACGATAAAGACAACACACCCTGAAACACTCGCGCTTCATGCAGGCTGGCGGTCAGACGCCGCCAATGGCGCGGTCGCCGTTCCGATTTATCAAACAACATCCTATCAGTTTCAAGACACTGAGCATGCAGCAAATCTTTTTGCATTGAAGGAGCTTGGACATATCTACACGCGCATCGGCAATCCCACGACCGCCGTGCTTGAGGAACGTTTAGCTGCTTTGGAGGGCGGCGCAGCAGCGCTGGCTCTGGCCTCCGGACAGGCCGCCTCGGCTTATGCAATACAAAATCTTGCAAAGGTCGGCGACAATATTGTCTCTTCGACAGATCTTTATGGCGGCACGTGGAATCTCTTCGCCAACACGCTGAAGGATCAAGGCATTGAAACGCGCTTTGTCGATCCTGCCGATCCGGAAAATTTTCGACGCGCGACCGATGCGCGCACACGCGCTTATTACGCAGAAACCCTACCCAATCCAAAACTCACAGTTTTCCCGATCTCGGAAGTCGCCGACATTGGGAAAGAATATGGCGTCCCGTTAATTATAGATAATACCGCAGCGCCAATTCTTTCACGCCCCTTTGATCATGGGGCGGCGATTATCGTCTATTCGACAACCAAATATCTTGCAGGCCATGGCGCAGCAATTGGCGGCGCCATTATTGATAGCGGCGCCTTTGATTGGGAAAAATATCCTGCGCGGCAACCTGCGTTAACAACGCCAGATCCAAGTTATCATGGGGCAATTTGGGTTGACGCCGTCAAGCCTATCGGACCCGTCGCCTATGCGATCAAGGCGCGCACAACGCTCTTGCGCGACATGGGAGCCGCCGTCTCGCCATTCAACGCCTTTCTGACCTTGCAAGGCATTGAAACCGTCACGCTTCGTATGGAGCGACATGTGCAAAATGCGCAAAAGGTCGTCGACTTTCTTGTAACGCGCCAGGAAGTCGCCAAAGTTATTCACCCCTCCCTGCAAACTGGGGAAATGCGCAAACGCGCCGATAAATATCTGCGTGGCGGCTATGGCGCTTTGGTTGGTTTTGAACTCAAGGGCGGCATGGAGGCAGGTCGACGTTTTATCGACGCGCTTGAGATGTTTTATCATGTGGCGAATATCGGCGATGCGCGCAGTCTTGCTATTCATCCTGCAACCACAACGCATTCTCAGCTTGGCGAAGAGGCTCAACGCGCCAGCGGCGTCACGCCAGGCTATGTCCGTTTATCCATCGGCCTGGAACATATTGACGACATTCTCGCTGACCTTACGCGTGGATTAACGGCCGCACATCCATAGATCAACGCCTTACTTAACTTTGACTGGATAGCCGGCAACAACAAGAAAAACGCGCCACGCAAGTTTTGCAACGTCTTGATGCATGCAGCCGGCCGCATCACGAAAAGCGCGCGCAAGCGCGTTTTCTGGCACGATCGACAGCCCAACTTCCGGCGACACCACGACTGTTGGCGATTGACGCGCAGACAAGGCGTCAATGAGCGCAGCTCTGTCAGCGGCAAGATCCGCGTCAAACAGCATGCGATTGGATAACCAAACGCCTAAACAGTCGATCAATAAGGGCGTCTGCGCATCCGCCTGGCAAATCGCTTGCGCAAGATCATGCGGCGACTCTATTGTACGCCAGCCTTCGCTGCGACGGGCGCGGTGAAGCGCAATACGTGCGCTCATTTCCTGATCAAACGCTTGTGCCGTAGCAATATACACCCATGGCGCGGGATAGGCAGTGATCAAGCTTTCCGCATAGGCGCTTTTTCCTGAACGCGCCCCCCCCAACACAAATGTAAGATTTACATTTTCACTCATCTCACAGCCCTTTTAGCGGGCGTGCGCGCTAACAGCGCGCCCTCTCGATCAAACACAACAATGTCGAGGTCGATCTTATCGCAATCAAGCGTCTGCGCCGCCGTTTTCCATGCAGCCTCAGCGATGGGCGCAGCAAGATCGACGCCGGCTTGCTGCGCAAGCTGACGCGCTTCAAGCGCCGTGTTGGATTGTCTCACACTTTGCGCAAGCCTGTGATCCGCACCGCTTCGACAGGCAACATCACTCAAGGCCTCTAAATCGAGCTTTGAACGCCCAGAATGCAAATCAAGCCGACCCTGCGAGAGCTTCACCATCTTGGCAAAACCACCGCCAATCGTCACACGCGGGACTGGATGCGCACGCAGATATTTTAAAAAACCGCCAACAAAGTCACCCATTTCAACAAGCGCAACGTCTGGCAGCTGATATAAAGACTGAGCAGCCTTTTCTGAGGTCACGCCAGTTGTGGCGGCAATGTGCTGACATCCTACCGCACGTGCGACATCGATACTGCGATGAATACTGTCAATCCATGCTGCGCAGGAGAAAGGAATAACAATTCCTGTCGTGCCCAGAATTGAGAGGCCGCCGACAATGCCCAAACGGGGGTTTAACGTCTGTTGGGCGAGCCTTTCGCCATCTGGAATAGATATCTCCACTAACACGTCTTGGGAAACGCCAAGACGCGCTGCAACATCGCCAATTGCCTGGCGAATCATGGCGCGCGGCACAGGATTGATGGCAGGTTCGCCAGGCGGCAGAGGAAGACCAGGACGCGTCACGGTGCCAACGCCGTGACCAGCTAAAAAAACAACGCCTGAGTCCTTCGCGCCATGACGGACAGTCACGCAAATCATGGCGCCATGCGTGACGTCTGGGTCATCGCCGGCGTCTTTAATGACGCTTGCGCGCGTGAAGTCGCTGCCGCGCTCAAATTGTGCGAGGGCGAAAGCGACCCGCTGTCCCGACGGCAGGACGATTTCTACTGGATCCGGCGGTGCGGCGCCAGTTGTCAACGCCTCAAAGGCCGCACGCGCCGCAGCCGTAGCGCAGGCCCCTGTGGTCCACCCACGGCGCAAAGGAGAATGTTGCGAGGCTTCTGACATCTCTCTCCTTTAGCGCGAAGCGGCCAAAAGCGCGAAACAGCTTTGACCCGCACGACAAGCGCGACATGATCCGCTAAAAGACCCCCATCCTCACAAAATAGGAATGCCTCACATGATGCGCAGCATGTCTTCTTTCTTCGCGATCGCAGCTTTTGCAACAGGTGACGCGCGCGGCGCGCAGACTTTTGACCTTACCAGTTCCGATATTACGGACGGCAAGGAAATCGATATGAGACATGTCTATAATTCCTTTGGCTGTACTGGCGGCAATCTCTCGCCTGAGCTGTCATGGAGCGCGCCCCCAATTGGCACGAAGAGTTTTGCCGTGCTTGCCCATGACCCTGACGCACCAACCGGCGGCGCGGGCTTTTGGCACTGGCTCGTTGTTGATCTGCCGGCTGATGCGCGTGGTTTAAAACAAAACGCTGGCGCAGCCTCTGGCAAAAATCTTCCCGCAGGGGCGCAGATGTTAGAAACTGATTTTGGCGAAAAGGCCTATGGCGGCCCTTGCCCACCGCCAGGTGCGCCACACCGCTATATTTTTACAGTCTATGCTTTGAAAATTGATAAGCTTGGCGATGCAGCGCATGGACGAACAGCCATCGCTGGTTTTACAATTAATCAAAACGCGCTCGCTAAAGCATCGATTACGGGTCTTTTTGCGCGTTGAGTTTTGTTGTCACATTACTCGCGCTGGCGATTGACGCCAGCGTTGGTTATCCTCAATGGTTGCTGTCTCACATTGGCCATCCCGTAACCTGGCTCGGCGCGCTCATTAGCCGTCTCGATGCGCGGCTTAATCGACCAGAGGATCGTTTTAGCGTCAGGAAAGTTAAAGGCTTTCTTGCCCTTATAATTTTGATCTTGGCGACGCTAACGGCGAGTGCGCTTCTAGAAGATCTCTGCCGCGCAAGCGCCTATGGATGGCTTGTTCTCGCCATAGCGTCATCATCGCTGCTGGCGCAACGCAGCCTTTATGGTCATGTCTTGGCAGTGGCGAGCGCTCTTGAGGTCTCCCTTGAGGCTGGCCGTGAAGCAGTCGCTAAAATCGTCGGCAGGAACGCCGCCATGCTCGATGAGGCTGGCGTCGCACGCGCCGCCATCGAAAGTCTGGCGGAAAGCTTCTCAGATGGCGTTGTTGCCCCTGCATTCTTTCTTGCATTATTTGGACTGCCGGGTGCGGCAATTTACAAAGCCGTTAATACGGCTGACAGTATGATTGGCCATTTATCGCCTCGTTATGCAGCCTTTGGA
>DAIRFH010000044.1:0-17901 GCA_036795145.1 Methylocystis sp.
AGCTATACGTCGAATATCACCACAAAATCCTGAATGCGATTGAAAGCATTATCCCAGTTGAGCATGTTATGTCGATTGATGAGGTAGCTTGCATACTGGATCGTAGCGAGCAAACATCTGAAGCAATCATAAAATTATCTGCAGAAATTAAGCGCGTGGTTCGTGTTAAAGTCGGAGAATGTCTGACCCTGTCTATTGGAGCCGCCAGCAACAAACTCCTTGCGAAGCTTGCCTCTGATATGCAGAAACCAGACGGACTGACAATCCTTGAGCCTGAAAATATGCCTCATAAAATTATGCACCTTAAAATTCAGGATATCTGCGGCATTGGCGTCAATATGACCGACCGCCTCAATAAGGCAGGTATTTCTACGATGCATGAGCTTTGGGATGCAGATGCTCGCAAGCTTGAGCGTGCTTGGGGCGGCGTCCTCGGCAAGCGTTTTCATGCCCTGCTACATGGCGAGGATTTACCCTCTCCGCCCCGCCAAAAAAGAAGTCTGGGCCATGAGCATGTTCTTGCGCCCGAGCAGCGCTCGCTAGACAAAGCCAAGGCAGTTTTACAGGAGCTTTTAATTAAAGCAGCCCTACGCTTGCGCCAGGAGAACCTCTACTGCCAGCGTCTGGTCGTTAATGTTAAATGGACTAACGATGAAGGATATTGGTCTGAAGACAGAACTTTCACAGAATCTCAGGATAATCTCCTGCTCGGTCGCGTATTTTTAGAAATTTGGAAAAAAGCGCCAAAGAAGAAACCATTACGCGTTGGCGTCTCCTTGACGGATCTTGTTTATGCCAGCCAACACCAAGCAGACTTGTTTGATAAACCGCAAAATGAAACTCTCACCAAAGCAATTGATGTCCTCAATGAGAAATTTGGCAAGGGTTCTGTCGGCTTTGGACTGGCTACGTCATCGGCTAAAAAGCTAACAAGTAAAATTGCTTTTCAGAGAGTTCCTGATCTTAGCGAGTTTTAAAACTCTTTCAATCACTACTCGTTCCTTTATGACGAGCTCTCTCAATCGACTAATCGTCATAACAGCCATCTAACTTTTTACGACGAACAATGTCAGTGAAATTAGAATGAGCGCAAGAAATACGCCAAAAAAAATTGCGACTGCATCAATAAGGAATTCAAAGCTTGTCATGACAGCCTCCAAAAGAGCGTAATAGCTCAGTAATTCGGCTTTAAATGCACCCGTCACATTAAAGACACATGCAACATCTTCTCTGCACGAATGCTACTTATTTAAATCCAATCTTAGCGAGTAAAAATAGCAAACAGCATCGGCAGGACGATCATTGCAAAGGCTACGATAAACCAGTCTTGCACCATCTCTGCTTGATCAGAAAGCAACAACTGAACATTATAAGCTGATCTTTTCTCATTTTTGCCTCCTTCAGAAGGCACAAACCGCATTCTATTGTATTGCATTGTTATCCGCGGCTTAGGGTAATAGCGTCTAAACACAAACTCTACGAAAAAGATGCTACGCTTTAAGCTTAAATAAGCAAGAGAACTCTATCCTTTAAACCCTTAGGTTAGGCTTGGGTGACCGGTCGAAAATGGAACCAGTTCACCATAACTATCACGATGAAAATTAGCTATATGCCAAATGATTTCAAAGCTCATGCTTTTATCATTCATGATGCAAATCAACATACGGCATATGGTCTGTTTTTAGTCTCATAGCGGCTTGAGTAAGGTTTTGTGTTCAAGAAACTGAGTCTTGTGAATATTTGCTCTGGCTACTGGCGCATACTGCAGAGGCAAGAAGAACAATAAATCCCGATGAGTAGAGGCGATTTGAGAGGTATCAGTCCTTGTAAAGGACGGATCACCTCTATGGTTAAATATCCTGACTAACGCCAAAGATCATGCGAGCAATCATGGAGCAGCGTCAGTCCCTGGATCTGACGCCATCCAGGCTGCTTCGGCTGGCTAAAGATCTACCCCTAAGCTGGGACGACCAGCATCGCTTGCTGGGCATCCCAGCCTGATCTTGGCCCGGCTCGAGGCCAGTTGGGATCTGAGCCTGATTCTGATCCCGCATGAGGCCAGTCAGCATCCAAGCCAGCCCTTCATCCGGTATGAGAGCAGCCGAGATCCAAGCGCATCCCAACATTAACTCCTGACTCAAAATTGGGCCTGTGAGACAAAACGGGCCAAAAACCTCTGAAAGCCCAGAATTTCTGTCTCTCTGGGGCTTACCTGAAAATTATAATTCCATAAATAATTGAAAAATATAGGTAATATCGCGCCTGGTGAGAGACGTATAATTTTAGGGGAATTTGGGAGTTTTTTGGCTGGGGGACCTGGATTCGAACCAAGATTAACGGAGTCAGAGTCCGCTGTTCTACCGTTGAACTATCCCCCAGCAGCCCAACCGCATGGCTTGCTTTAGGAGCGGGAGGTCTAGAGACGGCCGCCCGACCTGTCAACACCGCGCATATTGGGCCTACTCCCATCGGGTATATCGCCGATCAGAGGTGTCCGCGATCCATCAACTTGCAGGATTGTCGGCGATCCTGCATGAAACATCCTGACTGATAAACTCTATCGTTCGCGCTCTAATCGCGACGCGCCAGATTTGGCGGGAGCATAGTTTTGATAGGCACAAATAGGCCCAATGACACGCGAGTGGGCTCTGACATCAATGATCTGGGGTTCTGCCGCCAGACAGCTGACGTGCGCAACAACCAAAGTTCCGAATGGACCGTCAACCATACTGAAATGTCTGACGCTCAATCACAATTTCAACGCCACACCTATGCTGCTCTTGATTTGGGCACGAATAACTGCAGATTGCTCATTGCAAGGCCCAAACGGCGCACAAGACGACGCGATACAGACCTGCTCCATGTCGTAGACGCATTTTCGCGGATTGTTCGTCTCGGCGAAGGACTAGCCCGCGCAGGCAGCATCAGTGAACCAGCCATAGAACGAACGATTGAAGCGCTAGAAATTTGCCGTGATAAAATGTCAGCGCGAAACGTCACTCGTGCAAGGCTCATCGCGACCCAAGCATGCCGAGGAGCAGAAAATGGAGACGCTTTCGTTGAACGAGTGCGTGAACGCACTGGCTTAACGCTCGAAATAATTACACGCGAAACTGAAGCCCGATATGCTGCTCGTGGATGCGCATGTCTTGCCGATCAACATGCTGAAAGCGTGTTGTTGTTTGATATTGGCGGAGGATCTACTGAGCTGGTGTGGCTGACCCGCGCACCTCATTTATCGGCGCGGCAGTTACATTCTTGGACATCCCTTGAACTTGGAGTCGTGACGCTTGCTGAACATTTTGGCGGACGCAGCGTCGATGCCGAAACTTTCATGGCCATGAAACGCTATGCTCAAGAAGCTCTACAACATTTTGTAGAGGAGACGACGACAGCGAAGAGATGCCCTCGATTCCATCTTCTCGGCACGTCAGGTACAGTCACGACTCTCGCCGGCGTCCATCTCGGATTAGAACGTTATGATCGATGGCGTGTTGATGGATTATGGATGAGCGACGATGAAACCTCCCGAGCCATCGCAAAACTACGCGACATGAGCTTTGAACAAAGAGTTGCAAACGGCTGCATCGGCCCACAAAGAGCAGATCTTGTTCTTGCCGGCTGCGCTATCTTTGACGCGATCCGCGATACTTTTCCAGCTAACCGCACGCGCATTGCTGATCGCGGACTGAGAGAAGGCATGCTGCTGGAACTTATGGAAGCTGATGGCGTCTTGTCTCAGTTGAGCTAAAAACCAACGAATCATTGATAATGTTAAACGAGCTGGCTGAATAAGGTCATGACCCAGAATAACCTCGACTATCGTCCCTGTGTTGGGGTCACTGTTTTCAACCCGCAGGGACTTGTCTTTATTGGTCGTCGCCAAAGCAAAGGCGCGCATGATATTGTTGAGACGCCTTATCTTTGGCAAATGCCCCAAGGCGGCATTGATGAAAATGAGACGCCTAAAGAAGCAGCCGTTCGAGAGCTCTATGAAGAAACCAATATTTCAAGCATAACTTATCTCACAGAAACGCCAAACTGGCTTCAGTATGATTTGCCCACAGAATCAACACAACGCTGGAAGGGAAAGTATCGCGGACAAACGCAGCGCTGGTTCGCTTTTCTCTTTACCGGCAGTGAGAATGAAATCAACATTCTGTCTCCGGGACAGGGAAACCACGCCCCCGAATTTGATGCCTGGCGCTGGGAAAAACTCGCTGCGCTACCAGAACTAGTTGTGCCGTTTAAGCGACAAGTTTACGAGCAAGTCGTCGAACTTTTTATGCCACTGACGGCACGCTGAAACTTTCACCCTCGCCGTTCCAAACGTGCTGCAAAAAAGCCGTCTATGCCAGATAGTCGAATATCATCATTGGGAAGCAACGACGGGTAAGTGCGCAAATCGCCGTCGTGATTGATGAAAGCCATGGGCAACCCATCGTTTAAAGTAATGGGATCGCGCCGAAACTCTGGGTTTCGCCTCAGAAAATTGCTAATTTGCACCTCCCCCTCTTCAGGCTCAAGAGAACATGTGCAATAGACGATACGGCCTCCAGGACGAACGAGAGCAGCAGCTCTTAAAAGTAGCCTAGCTTGAAGCGCAACAAGAGAGTCTATGTCTCCAATTTTTTTCGTCCAAGCAACATCTGGATGACGACGAATAGTGCCTGTCGCAGAACAAGGCGCATCAATCAAAATAGCGTCAAATAACGAGGCCTGATAAGTCGCCGCATCGCCGACTGCAATTGTTGCGTGCAAGTTGAGGCGCTCAAGATTAGACGATAAGATTTTTAATCGTTCCGCTGATCGATCTAACGCTGTGACCTTCGCGCGCGCTTGCGCCAATTGAGCTGTCTTCCCACCAGGAGCCGCGCACATATCCAGCACACGCTCCTCAGGCTGAACGCGCAAGAGACGAGCTGGCAAGGCTGCCGCTGCATCTTGGACCCACCACTCGCCATCAGCATAGCCTGCAAGTTCAACAATTGGGGTATGAGACTTTAGTCGGACTGAACCAGTTGCTAATACAACGCCATCTAATTTATCAGCCCATTCATCCGGATCAGATTTTACCGTTATATCCAAGGGCGGCTCTCTCATGTGTATTTCAGAGATCGCCCGAGCAAGGTCATCGCCATAATGCCTACGCCACCGTTGCATCAACCAAGCCGGGGTATCGAAATCACCCATCCCAGCAAGATCAAGAAACTCAGCGCGTCGACGAATTAGGTTACGCAATGACCCATTAACGAGACCAGCAAAACCAGCTGTTTTTGGTTCATGTCGCGTCGACCGTACCGCAAGATCAACGGCGGCATGATCAGCCGCATCCATAAAAAGTATCTGAGCCGCGGCGGCGATGAGAGTAAATTCCAAACGACTTGCCTGACGAGGCAAGCCTTTTTCCAATAGCTCAGAGAGAATGTGACGGATAAGACCAAGGCGTCGCAAGGACACCGTGACGATTGATCGCGTCAATGCGATATCGCGCGCATCCAAACCGGCAAGCCGCGAAGGAACCGCGAGCGGAGAGAAACACTCATCAAGACGATGACCGCCTTGAACAACATCACATATGATTGCGGCAGCGGCTAAACGCGCGAGCAATCCAGGCGTTCGCGCCGCTTCGGCCTCCCGAGCTGCTTCCGCTGGTACAAATCCTTGGCGAGACAAGGTGCGATTAGGTTTCGATCGCGCAGAAAATGTCCTAGGATCTTGCGTCACGAAAACATCGATCTCCAGCGCCCAGCCCAAATCACACAATAGCACAGGCTTATCGACACTGTGCGAAGAAAGCGAAGGAAATCAATTTTGTCCAAAATTGACTGTAATCTAAAAGAAACTTCCTCCGATGGCGGGCAAAGCGATACCGCCGACCTGCTCACTCCTGCGGCTCAAAGAGCATTATTAGAGGCCGCCAATCGGCGAAGCCAAGTCAAATCGGCGCCAGTCGCGGAAGTAGAAATCGGCGGTCGCGGGGGATTAGACCCGTCACGTTATGGAGACTGGGAAGTCAAGGGGATTACGAGTGACTTTTAGTGCAGCCTCAAATAGAAACCCTTAGGCCCTGAGCTTGTAAAAATTCGCACATTCGCGCCCAAGCGTCCTGAGCATTTTCTGCACAGTAGGTATCGCGATAATCCGCATTAAAACCGTGCGGCGCTCCCTCAAAGACAACTATACGCGCTGGGGCCTTTGCTTTGCTCAACTGCTCCTGAAAGGCAACAATCACGTCAGCGGGTATGGATGGATCAGCGCCGCCATAAAGCCCAAGCGAGGGAACATGAAGGTCTGTGACGATATCAACCGGCCAAAGCGGGTGCTCAGTCGTGCGCAGTCCATCAAGCCGACCATACCAAGGAACACAGGCCTTTAATTGTCGATTATGCGCGGCATAAAGCCACGAAAGTCGACCGCCCCAGCAAAATCCAACAATACCGACATGATTGGCGTCACCTCGAAGCGTCGTCGCATGCGCCACAGCCTCATCAAATATCGATAAAACTTCTGTATCAGGAACTTTTGAGACAATTTCTCTTATGGCTTCCAGATCCTGAGCGTCACTGGGATCACCGTATCGAATAAGATAATCCGGCGCGATCGCTAAATAGCCGAGCCGCGCAAAGCGACGGGCGATGTCTCGTATATGCTCATGCAAACCAAAAATTTCTTGGGCAATTAATATTACGGGCAATGCTTCTCTAAATTTCGGTCGCGCAAAATATATTGGCGTGGCGCTTGCTAAGCTTGACAGGCCAACATCAAGCCCGTCGGAACTTGTATTAATCACGGTCGCGCTAACATTGTTTAATATCCTAGCAAAACCGCTTTTTTCTATATTTTGCATAAACATTGTCCGTTGTTCAGCTCAATTTGGCGCCCCTTACTCTCCTCCAGGAGTTTAGGCAATCTCTGAATTCTCGCTAGTCAAAACGACCGCCCCCTTCTCATAAACAAAAAAAAAGCGTATATCGCCGCGCCGACTGGGAGAGATCTTCCAGCTATAGAAAATGTGGGCAGCGTCAACTTTAGAGCTCATAAATAAACTCCCGAAGCCCGAGCGCGCTGCCGCGCGCAAACGCTCCTTAAGGAAAGCCGCATGACGCAACAGTCGGATGCACCTAAACCGAATGTTTTTGAGTCTGGGAACACCATAAAACCTGCTCCAATCGCAGAACATGATCACAGCCATGGGAAAGGTGGCATTGTCGGTTTGATTATCGGCTCCATCGGGGTCGTTTACGGCGACATTGGCACAAGCCCGCTTTATGCACTGCGGGAGTCCCTATCCCACAGCGTCAAAGCAGATCAGCTAACTGAAGAAGCTGTTATCGGCGCAATTTCTCTGCTGATTTTTGCACTCGCATTCACTGTCACCGTAAAATACGTGCTCTTCCTCATGCGTGCGGATAATCGCGGAGAAGGAGGCACTCTCTCACTTATGGCGCTTGCCCAGACGGCTGTTGGCGGCCATTCAAAGTTTGTTTTTTTGATGGGAGTTGCAGGCGCCGCCCTCTTCTCTGGAGATGCGATAATTACCCCCGCTATCTCTGTGCTATCGGCGATTGAAGGCCTCGAACTGGTAACTGACCGCCTTAAAGAATTTGTTGCGCCAATCACAATCACTATTCTGGTAACTCTTTTTTGGGTCCAAAGTCATGGCACGGCACGGGTCGCGGCCTTCTTCGGCCCGATTATGATTATATTTTTCATCACAATTGCAGCACTCGGCGCGATCCATATTCCTGATGCCCCACAAGTCTTGACCGCCTTTGATCCACGCGCCGGCATCAGTTTCCTTAGCCACAATGGCTGGCTTGGCTTTGCAATCCTTGGTTCTGTTTTCCTCGGCGTTACGGGCGCTGAAGCCCTTTACGCAGACATGGGACACTTTGGACGTCTGCCTATTCAATTCGCGTGGCTTTGCTTCATATTGCCAGCACTTTTGCTGAATTATCTAGGCCAAGGCGCGCTTATTCTTTCCCAGCCAGAAGCTGTCAGCAACCCGTTCTTTCTGTTGGCCCCAGATTGGGCCCTCTTACCTCTCGTCATCTTGTCAACAATTGCGACAGTCATTGCGAGCCAGGCCGTTATTACGGGCGCATTCTCAATCGTTCGCCAGGCTATTCAATTGGGCCTTCTGCCGCGACTTGAAATTACGCATACTTCCGCCACCCAAGAAGGCCAAATTTACATTGGCCGCATTAATCGACTGCTCTTGCTAGGCGTCTTATTGCTTGTGATCGCATTCAAGAGTTCCTCAGCCCTCGCTTCCGCCTATGGCATTGCCGTCACAGGAACCATGGTATTTACGACATTGCTTGCATTCGTCGTCGTGTGGCGCAAATGGCACTGGCCACTGTGGGCCGCTATCCCACTGGTGGCATCATTTTTAGTAGTCGATCTTGCCTTTTTATCGGCAAATCTCATGAAAATTGTTGATGGCGGCTGGGTCCCCTTGGTGTTGGGTGGCTGCGTGATGATTGTAATGTGGACTTGGGTGCGCGGCTCAAAGCTACTTGCCGATAAGACACATCGTGACTCCCTTCCCTTGGACGAACTCATCACGATGCTGCAGAAATCAAAACCGACGCGCGTGCCGGGAACCGCGATCTTTCTTACCAGCGACCCAAATGTTGCGCCAACCGCGCTGATGCATAACCTCAAACACAACAAAGTCTTACATGAGCGCGTTTTGATTATCTGTGTACGCACCGAGGATCGCCCTCGAGTGGCCCATGCTAAGCGCTTTGAGATTGAACAACTCTCCAACGACTTCTACCGCGCGACGCTGCATTACGGCTTTATGGAGAGTCCGCGCGTACCTGCCGCCTTGAGCGCAATGCGCAAAGCTGGGCTCAAATACGATATTATGACCACGAGCTTCTTTCTGGGTCGGCGCTCAATCAAGGAAAGCAATTCGTCAGAAATGCCAATCTGGCAAGATAAACTTTATGTCTCGCTCACGAGACAGAGCGCAAACGCCACAGACTTCTTTTCAATACCCACTGACAGAGTTGTCGAGCTTGGCGCTCAGTTAACTATCTAGCTCAGCGCCTGGGAAGTCGTAAAAGGAGTAGACGGCCGGCGAGCGAGGGACTAAGCCATGGCTAAACTGGGCGCAGAAGCCCAGTCCCTGGAGCTAAATCAGAAAGATCTTTCCGCCTTATGTCGACTCGTATAGATGCGCGTTTTAATGCGCTCAAGGCGCAAAACCGCGCCGCCCTTGTAACTTTTCTGATGGCCGGAGATCCCGACCCAGAAACGTCTCAGGCCCTCATCTCAGCCCTGCCTGCCGCTGGCGCCGATGTGATCGAAATCGGCATACCTTTCACTGACCCAATGGCGGATGGGCCTGCAATTCAAGCGGCCGGACTTCGCGCGCTGAAAGCTGGCATGACACTGCGCAAAACACTTGCGCTGGTTAAAGATTTCAGAACGACTGACAACGATACGCCGATTGTATTGATGGGCTATTTTAATCCAATTTATGTCTATGGCGTGCCGGCTTTTGTTCGAGATGCGAAGCAAGCAGGCGTCGATGGACTTATTGTCGTCGATCTGCCGCCTGAAGAAGATCAAGAACTTTGCCTTCCTGCGCGAGAAGCCGGGCTAAACTTTATTAGACTAGCAACGCCGACAACCGATCAACGCCGCCTGCCTAGGGTGCTCGAAAATACCAGCGGCTTTGTGTATTATGTATCCTTGACTGGGATTACGGGCGCTGCGCTTGCAGATTATGCAGGGGTAAGCGAGGCTGTCAAACGCATAAAACAGCATAGCTCTTTGCCAATTGTTGTTGGCTTTGGCGTCAAGAGCGCTGATAACGCGGCTCAGCTCGCTGCGGATGCTGACGGCGTGGTTGTTGGATCGGCGCTGATCAATGCTTTAAAATCGACACTTGATCACAACGACAAAGCTGGATCACAAACAATCTCTGCCGTAACCAACTTGGTCGCCGAGATCGCAGAAGGCGTTCGCCGAGGACGAACGCAGCTTAAATCAAAAGACACCGGCCTCCTTTGCTGGCTTACGGGACTATTCGGATGAATTGGTACTCCAACGTTGTTCCACCAAAAATTAAAGCGATTCTGAAACGTGAGGCCCCAGAAAATCTATGGGTAAAATGTCCAGATAGCGGTCAACTCGTTTTCCATAAGGATATTGAGGCAAATTTATACGTCGTTCCCGGCTCCGGGTATCACATGCGTTGCCCCGTCTCCACGCGATTGACATCTCTTTTTGACAACGGCGCGTGTGAATTACTGCCAACGCCTGAAGCTCCAATTGACCCACTGAAATTTCGCGACATCAAACGTTATGTTGATAAATTAAAAGAGTACCGCGCAAAAACAGGCATGATAGACGCCGTTGTGCTTGCAACAGGAAAGTTAGAAGATTCGCAGATCACAGTCGCTGTGCAAGATTTTGATTTTCTCGGCGGATCATTAGGCATGGCGGCAGGTGAAGCGATTGTTGCAGGCGCAGACTATGCGCTGACTAATCATACCCCCTTCATTATTTTTACAGCTTCTGGCGGCGCACGCATGCAGGAGGGTATGTTCTCCTTGATGCAAATGCCGCGCACAACGATTGCCATACAACGTCTACGTGAAGCGCAATTACCTTATATTGTCGTTCTTACAAACCCAACCACCGGGGGGGTAACAGCGTCTTATGCGATGCTTGGGGATATTCAAATCGCAGAACCAGGTGCAATTATCGGCTTTGCAGGCGCGCGGGTGATTGAGCAAACCATCCGCGAAAAACTACCTGAAGGATTTCAACGCGCTGAATATTTACGCGATCATGGCATGGTTGATATGGTGGTTTCGCGTCATGACATGCGCGATACCCTTGCAAGGCTTTGTGGCTTGCTCACAAAATCTCCGCCACGCAAAGACGCCTAAGAGAGAAAGGCGACGCAACAATGGATCAGCACGACGCGATCCTGTCGCGATTACTCACTCTCCATCCCAAGCGGATAGATTTATCCCTCGGCCGAATCGAAAGGCTTCTTGCAGCCCTCGATCACCCCGAGAGAAAATTGCCGCCAATCATCCATGTTGCCGGGACAAACGGTAAAGGCTCCACCATCGCATTCCTGCGAGCGATGCTGGAAGCTTCTGGGGCATGTGTTCATGTTTATACATCGCCTCATCTTTTAAAATTCAATGAGCGTATTCGACTTGGCGCAGTTGGCGGCGGCAAGCTGATCGATGACACGAAATTGACGGAAGCTTTGGAACGCTGTGAGAAAGCTAATCGTGGCGAAGCGATAACCTTTTTTGAGGTGACAACGGCCGCGGCTTTTCTATTGTTTTCTGAATCCCCAGCCGACTGGCTACTGCTTGAAACAGGACTTGGCGGCCGCTATGATGCGACAAATGTTATTGAGGGGCCGATCGCGACTATCATAACATCCATATCACTTGATCATCCAGAATTTCTTGGTGAGACCATTGATAAAATTTCTTATGAAAAAGCTGGGATCTTTAAAAGAGGTGTGCCAGCGATCATCGGCTTCCAAACTGAACAGGCCATAAAAGTCTTAGAGCGTGAAGCGTACCGCATGCGTGCGCCGCTGTTCGTCGCTGGACAAAGCTTTTATGTACGCGAAGAAAATGGACGCCTCGTCTTCGAAGACGAGCAAGGATTACTCGATCTGCCACTTCCTAGACTTGCCGGGCGTCATCAGTATGAGAACGCCGCGAGCGCAATTGCGGCCCTACGTGCGGTCGCGCCAGATCTTCCAACAAAAGCCATAGAAAACGGACTAACTCAGGCTGAGTGGCCAGCGCGACTTCAGCGACTTCTGCGTGGAAAGATTATAGAACTTGCGCCAGAGAATGCTGAGGTCTGGCTAGATGGCGGCCACAATGAGGATGGCGGTCGCGTTCTTGCTCAAGCAATGGCGGAATTTCATGATCGCGCCCCCCGACAACTAGTATTGATCTGTGGCGCGCAGACGACGAAAGATGTTCGCGCCCTATTGAAACATTTTGCGGGACTGGCGCGTATCGTTGTCGCAGCTCCAGTGGAGGGCGAACATAAAAGCTGGCCGCCCGACGAAATTGCGTCCCTTGCCCGCGCAGAGGGCATTCCCGTTGCCTACAGCGCGCCATCCATCGAAAGAGCCCTGGAAATTTTATCCAAAGAACACTTCGATCACCCACCACGTATTCTTATTGCTGGATCTCTGTATCTGGCCGCAACTGTCTTGAGTATTAACGGCTCCAATATAGATTAATCTTTGCACATTCAATATTACGTTAAACAGAATAAAATCGTATATAGAAGATAAGCCGTTAGGCGAAAAAGAAGGCGCAAACGGCGCGATCAAATTATACTGCCGTTTTCTGGAGTTGCATGAATGACCTTGATGTTGGCAAGTGTTCGCTCGCGCGAGGAGGCTGAAATTGCACTCCTGCAAGGTGTCGACATCATCGACTGTAAGGAACCAACACGCGGCGCATTGGGTGCGCTGTCAATCAAAGAAATCACCTCTATCGTAGATTTTGTTCAAGGACGACGACCGATCAGCGCTGTTGTTGAGTTTCCCTACGACGCCTCGCACGCAAAAAGCGTATTCGAAGAGGTAATTGAAGCTGGCGTTGATTATGTAAAATTTGCTCTACCCATTACACGCGACGTACATAATGTCATGAGATCTCTTTCGCCTCTTGGATCGCGAACGCGACTCATTGCTGTCATTTTTGCAGATCTCGGCGTGGATTTAGATTACCTCCCTATGCTCGCCAATGCAGGCTTCCATGGCGTGATGCTAGACACTGCACAAAAGGGAAAAGGGCGACTGATCGACTATGTGAGCATTGGCGCCTTATCAGAGTTTGTTAACGTATGCCGCTCATTAAAACTCACCTCGGGATTAGCCGGCGCGCTTGAACCGCCAGACGTCCCGCGACTGCTCGTCACCGGCGCAGATGTCTTGGGCTTCCGTGGCGCATTATGCGTAGGAGGCGGTCGTCAGAATGCTCTTAATATAGCGTCGACCATGCTCATTCGGGATCTGATACCACAACAGGGCGGCGAAGGTTATACGCCGCTAGCTGATTGGTCCCTGCTAGGACATGGATATATTGAGCCCCCAGGCATCAATGATACTGACTGCGTATTTTTGCGCGACCACATCGCGCTTGTAGAAATTGGCGCCTATGCACATGAACATGGGCATACTCAACGCGTGCGCTTTAATGTTGAGGCAGAAGTAACGCGGGTCGACATCCTCGATGATATGCGTTCGGTTTTTTCATATGATGTCATCATGGATGCCATTAAAATGATTTTATCAGGTGGTCACATCGCTCTTGTTGAGACAATTGCAGAAAGACTAGCTGAAAGCGTTCTCTTGCATGAACGTGTTCGCTCGGTTGTCGTTCAGGTGGAAAAACTTGATGTTGCGCCAGGAACTGTCGGTGTAAAAATACGTAGAGAACGCACCCATCAAGATACACGTCGCAAAATCTCTGCATCGAGCTAATTGATGGCGATAATGAAAAGCCCTCATACGACGCCGCTGCTCATTGTTAAGATTGGCGGCAGCTTACATGCTTCTTCTTATCTACCAACATGGATTGATGCGCTAAAAAAATATCCGCACCGCTTAACACTGGTGTGTGGCGGCGGGCCCTTTGCCGAGATCGTACGGCAAACACAACGCCAAATGCAGTTCAATGATGTCGCAGCGCATGCAATGGCCTTGCTGGCAATGGAGCAATACGCATTAGCTTTGGCGAGTCTATTTGGATTTGAATGCGCGACTACAATATCGGAAATGGACGCTCTACATGCGCGAGGATCTATACCGCTATGGCGCCCAACAAGACTTATCAACGAGGCGGATGACATTTTCACAAACTGGGATGTGACGTCAGATAGTCTTGCAGCATGGCTTGCGCATAAAACCGGCGCAAACGCTATGATCCTTGTCAAAAGCATTGATATCGATCCCACAACCACTCTTGCAGAAGCCGTCGCCCTGCAATACGTTGATGCAGCCTTTCCATATTATGCTAAGGCCATGCCTGTTTGTATTGCCGGGCCGCGCGCGCTCCCGGAAGCGGTAAGTCGATTGTCAGAAGGAGTTTTGCCAGGCGTCCCTCTGAGCGTCTCTTTGCAGAAAGCTGCATCATGACAAAGAAGAAATTGGTAACCCCCCGCTGGGGCTGGGCCCTAACTGGTTCGGGGCATTTCTTCACAGAATGTCTGGAGATGATCCGCACGCTCGACCACGTGGATCTTTTTGTCAGCAAGGCGGCGGCTGAAGTCGTACGTATGTATAAACATGACTTAAACCTTCCCGAGACAGTTCGTATTTTCAAGGACACAACGGCAAGCGCAGCGCCAGTTGGCGGGTTTTATTATAATGTTTATCACACGCTTGTTGTTGCACCGGCAACATCAAACACAGTAGCAAAATGCGTTTTTGGTATTTCAGACAATCTTGCAACCAATGTTTTTGCCCAAGCGGGCAAGTGCCGGGTGCCCACAATTGTTTTTGCTTGTGATACTGCGCCTGAACTAGAAACACGCGCGCCTAAAGACATCGTCATGGTTTACCCCCGACGAATTGATTTAGAAAACACTGAAAGACTTAAATCATTTGAAACAACCCAGGTTGTGGAAAGTCTCGCAGCTTTGCAAGAAGCGATAGCGCGACGATATCATGAAACAACACCACAACCATAAGGTTCAGCAGGCATGAGCGAACGCTTGCTCTTCCTAACCGGCCATCTCGCCTTTCCTCGTCTCGAAAAATTGATTGCGAGTTTCGGCGAGACGGCGCGCAATTGGCGCATTCATAATATTGGCGTTAAAGTTGCCGCGCTGATGACGCAGGAAATCATCCAACGACGATTACCACGCCCGCTTCATGCAGACCGGGTTATTCTTCCTGGACGCTGTCGCGCAGATCTTGACGCCCTAGAAAAAGAATTTGGCGTCCCTTTTGAGCTTGGTCCAGAAGAAGTTTCTGACCTACCTTTTTATCTTGGTCGAGGAGGCTCGACACCTGATCTTTCTTGCTTTGACATGCGTATTTTTGCTGAAATCGTCGACGCTACTAAAATGTCAGTCGAAGAAATTTTAGAAAAAGCGCTGTTTCTTCATCATACCGGCGCAGATGTTATTGACCTTGGTTGCCTTCCAGACACTAATTTCGATCATCTGGAGGAGGCTATCGCATTATTAAAGAAGTGTGGCTTAAGGGTAAGCGTCGACTCAGCAAATCCATCAGAGTTAGACCGTGCCGCGAGAGCCGGCGCCGACCATTTATTAAGCCTAGACGAGAAAACGCTGGAGATTCTTCCAGATCACTCAGCCGTTATTCCGGTTCTCGTGCCGCAGCCGCATGGCGATCTGTCCTCTCTCCAGCGCGCGGCTAAGATTGCGCGTCAACGCAATATCTCTGTGATACTCGATCCGATCCTTGATCCTATTCATTTTGGCTTTGCCGCTTCTATTGCAAGATATGTCGCTTTACGCGCAATGGAGCCAGAAGCTGAAATCATGATGGGTACAGGTAACCTCACGGAATTGACAGATGCGGACACGGCAGGCGTAACCGCTGCAATGCTTGGGATTTGTTCGGAATTAAATATCCGACATCTTCTTACCGTTCAGGTAAGCCCACATACGCGCCGGACGATACAAGAGCATGACGCCGCCCGACGTCTAATGTATGCCGCGCGCGCCGACGGTGCTTTACCAAAAGGATACAGCAATGCGCTTCTGCAAATACATGATCGCCGCCCATTCGCAACAACCTCTGAAGACATCTCTGAACTCGCAAGAGAATTAAGAGACGCAAATTTTCGTATTGAGACGTCGGAACAAGGCATACATATTTTTTCTAAGAATTTTCATGAAGTCTCTCATGAGGCAATGTCACTCTTTCCTCGACTGAATGTCGAGCATGATGGTGGGCATGCCTTCTATTTAGGCGCAGAACTGATGAAAGCAGAACTAGCGTTTAAGCTCGGCAAAAGGTATCAACAAGACGAGCCTTTGGAGTTCGGTGTCGCTTTAGACCGCGACGTGGAGGAAACGACTCGTGTAAAGAAAATTGGTCATACAATGCGTAAAATTATAACAGAGCAAAAAGACGATGCCACTGATTCATGAGTGCGTAGTGACAACACTGACAGCTGATGGCGCCCCTCATCTTGCGCCACTTGGCCTCATCGAAAACGGCCCACATCTAACAATCGCGCCGTTTCGTCCCTCAGCAACGCTAACTCACCTCATGCAAACACCTAAGGCTACAGCAAGCTTTACCGATGACACGAAAATTTTCGCAAAACTCGTAACCGGCGATCGTTGTTTCCCGCTAACAGAAATAGAAAATTGGCCTGTGCCGCGATTAGCTAGCGCATTATCACACGCGGAACTATCGGTCATTCGCATAGAGGAGAATGACACACGACCACAATTTATTTGTAGGATTGAGCGTATACAAAACCACCAACCATTTCTTGGAATGAATCGCGCGCGCGCAGCGATCATTGAAGCGGCAATACTTTCTACGAGACTAGAACGTATCTCCAGAGAAAAGATAGAAAATGAATTAGCCTATTTGCGAATAGCAATTGATAAAACTGCTGGGCCGGCAGAAATCGAAGCCTGGACCATACTGATGGAAAAAATTAATAAATTTCTTGGAAAGACTTAAATTAACACCCAACAATCGCGCCCACGGACAACGCCAAAACTGCAGCTGGAGCGCAATTTGCTGCTGCCAGACGAAGGTGCTGAGGGGCAATAATAAATTCTGAAAAGTCATGATACGGGCGACCCAACTGCTGCGCTAATCTAGCGATAATTGTGCGACCTACACCCGCGCCAATAACAGGCGTGTCAGACGCGATCGAACCGCGTGATATTAGTAAAGCAATCTGATCTTCAATTAAGCGCATCTGTGCACAAGATAAATACATGGCTATGGCGTCTATTTGCTTCTCGTCAAAATCTTTCAAATCACGTCCTGCTAAACGCGCCAGACGTGCCCGCGATGCTGCAATCGTTTTTGGACGACCATCGGCTGTCGGCGCTAGATCAGCAGTAGTTTCTCCCTCAGGAAGATCTAAAAGAACCCGACGGACATCCGACATTGCAGCAAAGGATTCGTTTACAAGCGGCGTCCAATATCCTTCTACTGGAACACGCTGGGTATAGGCCTGCGGGCCTCCACGAGAAAAACCTGCATAGACAAGCTCACCATATCTGAATCGCGACGCGTCATCGTGACCAAGTGCCGCAACCCTCCCATTGCGAAGAGGAATTAGATCGGTCGAGGTTGAACCCATATCAATAAAGAGACCATCAGAAATATGCCGCCCAGCAAATTCTGCGCTTATTCGCCAATTTGCGGAGGCAATTTCTGTCGCAAATTGGACAACTTGCGAACGTGATACGAAGCCCTTTTCGCCTGCATAAAAAACAAGGTTATCGACGCCAATCTCTTGCGCCATAATTGCTGCAATCGAAACGACCCCGGCAGAGCGGTTTGGAAAAATATCGGAAAGCTCTGCAGTCATTGTCACGCAATGACAATCTGATGGACCAATTTCTCTCCGCATTTCTCGAATTGTCTCTTCGAGAAGAGCCAGGCCATGATGCGGTACGCAGGCGCGTTGCTCAACAGTAATGAGATTGCCATTTTGCACACGAGCGGCTTTGATATTTGCGCCGCCAACATCCCAGCCAGTGACACAGGTCATTTTGACACCAAAAGAAAAAGGGGAGCATCCGCTCCCCTTTGCAGCATAGTCTATGAGATTGCTTAGTTTGCAGCGAATGGATGCTTAGCTTCGTTGCGTTTTGCAACAACTTCAGAAGCCTTTGGCTCGCCGCGAACAGCGCGTGCGATCGCTTCTTTGG
>DAIRFH010000045.1:0-6067 GCA_036795145.1 Methylocystis sp.
ACCCTCAGGCGGCGGCCTCTTTCCTTTTTAACGCTCATATTGACTGTGCGATCGCGCTCAAGGCCATGGCGCCGCTGATTTTTGTGTTTGGCGGCCATGCATAAAAATTTGCGCTTATCTTGAGCGCGTCTTGAAGGCGCGCCAAATAGTCGTCGCGAGAGATGTCAATGGCGCCAAGTGAGGCAAGATGATTTGTCATAAATTGCGTGTCGAGAAGGTGAAATCTGCCTGCCTTTAGGCGCGCAACCAGATGGGCTAAGGCGACTTTCGATGCGTCGGTTTCTCGATGAAACATACTTTCTCCAAAGAAGGCGCCCCGTAAGGCGACGCCATAGAGACCGCCAACAAGTTGTCCAGCGCGCCAGCATTCAACTGTGTGCACGGCTCCTTGTTGAAACAGTTGTTTGTAAAGGCTGTAAATTTCTTCATTAATCCAGGTCTGCTCGCGTCCTTGCGCCGGCGCTGCGCAAGCATCAATGACGGCGTCAAAGTCAAAATCTACGCGGACGTCAAACTTGTCGCTTCGAATTGTTTTCGCAAGCGATCTCGATAAATGAAAGTCATCAAGTGGAAAAATGGCTCGTCGGTCAGGATCGACCCAAAAAAGGTCAGGATCAGTGGCGGAATCGGCCATCGGAAAGAGGCCGATGGAATAGGCTTTTAGTAAAAGTTCAGGCGTGATTTTATTAAGCGTGCGCTGTGACATTTTGCATCCACGCGCGCCAGAGCGTCAGCTTTTTAAAAACCCGTTTCAATCCCGCCGGTGGCAAGAAAATGTTCAAGCCAGTGAATATCATAAAGGCCGTTTTGGACATCAGCGTTTCGCACGAGCGTACGAAACAAGGGTAGGGTGGTGTCAATGCCATCTACGATGAATTCGTCAAGCGAACGACGCAAACGCATGAGCGCTTCAGTGCGATTGCGGCCATGAACGATGAGTTTGCCAATTAACGAGTCGTAATTTGGAGGGATTGAGTAGCCTTGATAAACGGCCGAATCCACGCGCACGCCGACACCCCCTGGAGGGTGGTAATAGGCGATGCGTCCAGGCGAGGGACGAAAGCTTGAGGGATGTTCCGCATTCACCCGGCATTCAATGGCATGGCCGTAAAATACAATATCTTCCTGCTTTAACGATAAGGGCGAACCTGCCGCCACTCTAATTTGTTCACAGACGAGATCAACGCCTGTGACAGCTTCAGTCACCGGATGTTCGACTTGAATGCGCGTATTCATTTCGATGAAATAGAATTCGCCATTTTCATATAGAAATTCGATTGTTCCTGCGCCGGCATATTGCAATTCGCGCATCGCCTTTGCGCAAACATTGCCGATTTTTTGTCGTTGCGTATCATTTAAGGCAGGCGAAGGGCTTTCTTCGAAAACTTTTTGGTGTCGACGTTGCAACGAGCAGTCTCTCTCACCAAGATGAATGGCGGCGCCTTTGCCATCACCAAATATCTGAATTTCAATATGGCGCGGTTTTTCAAGATATTTTTCAAGATAGACGGTATCGTCGCCAAAGGCGGCTTTAGCTTCTGTGCGCGCCGTCGCAACAGCAATGGCGATATCATGGGCGTCGCGCGCGACTTTCATGCCGCGACCGCCGCCGCCCGATGCTGCTTTCACCAAAACAGGAAAACCGATTTTTTCGGCGACCTTCAGCGCTTCTTTTTCATTGCGCACAGGGCCATCGCTTCCAGGGACGCAGGGAATGCCGAGCTTCTTTGCTGTTGCTTTGGCCTCAATCTTATCGCCCATCAGTCGGATATGCTCTGACTTTGGACCAATAAAGGTAATGTTATGTTCTTCAAGAATTTCTGCAAAACGCGCATTCTCTGACAAAAAACCATAGCCAGGATGAATGGCGTCAGCGCCGGTGATTTCGCAGGCTGACAATAAGGCTGGAATATTAAGATATGAATCGCGCGCTGCTGGCGGACCGATGCATACAGATTCGTCGGCTAATTTAACGTGCATCGCGTCCGCATCGGCTGTGGAATGAACAGCGACAGTTGCAATGCCGAGTTCTTTCGCGGCGCGCAGAATTCGCAGCGCAATCTCGCCACGATTAGCAATGAGTATCTTATCGAACATTCAAAGCCTATTCGATCACGAGGAGTGGTTCGCCAAATTCTACAGGTTGACCGTCATCAATTAAGATAGCGGTCACAACGCCTGATTTCGGCGCGATGATGTCGTTAAAAGTTTTCATGGCTTCAATGAGCAGCAGCTTATCGCCAACAGACACACGCGCGCCAATTTCAATAAATGGTTTTGCGTCAGGATTTGGCCGTAAATAAGCTGTGCCAACCATTGGGGATTTTACCGCATCAGTAAAATCGCTAGTGTTTTGTTCAGAGCTTTGCTGCGGCTTTAGTGATGGTGAAATATGCGCGGCGGGCGGGGTGTGATAGTGAGAAGCTGTTGGGACCGGCGCTGCCAGGGTTACATGTTGAGGCTGGACGACGGATCCGCGCACAGCGCGAATACGAAGATCGCCCTTTTCCACTTCAAACTCGGTGAGATCGCTATCGGCAACGAGCGCTGCGATTTCTTTCAGCAAGCTTGTATCGATCCCTGACGGGCTTCTTGGTGTTGGAGCCTTGCGAGGAGCGATCCGAGCTTTTTGAATTTTGCGGGCCATTGATTAGTCTCAGCTCTGTTTCAGTTAGATGTAAAAATAGCCTCTAGCGCGAGGAGATATGATTTAGGGCCAAATCCCGCAATGATACCTACCGCAGCCGGTGAGATATAGGAATGGTGGCGGAAACTTTCCCGTGCATGCACATTGGAAAGATGAACCTCAATGACTTTCGCTTGAACGCCCTTAATGGCGTCATACAAAGCAATGGACGTGTGCGTTAAGGCTCCTGCGTTGAGAATGATCGGCGCGCCGGCAAGGCCTGCTTCCTGGATCCAAGATACAAGATCGCCTTCTGAATTAGACTGCTTGAAGACGAGCATAACGCCAAGCGCGTTGCAGCGGGTCTGCAACATGGCGTGGATGTCCTCAAGAGTTGCGCTTCCATAAACCGCAGGCTCTCGGTTCCCGAGCAGATTGAGATTGGGGCCGTTGAGCACATAAAGGGCAGTCATGACATTCCCACACGATCTAAACAGCCATTATGACGAGTCAGTGCTTTTCATAAACATATTACGAAAGCAAAGAAAGTGCGCCTATTCTGGGAGCTAGCATTCTGATTTGCCGCATTTGCGGATGTTGTCGATTTTTGTTTTCAATTCATCATGTGGAAGACCGCCAACAAAGGCTTCCTTACCGACTACCCATGCTGGCGTGCCGTCAAAACCCAAAGCCTGCGCGAGTTTATTCACCTCTTGAAGCGCTGCGGCCGTTTCGGGTTTGGCGATATCTTGTTCGAGACGCGTCATATCTGCGCCGAGCTCCTTGGCGACGGCGAGCGCCTGCGCCTTGTTAATATGGCCCCGCGTCGACAAGAGTTTTTGATGGAAGTCCCAGAATTTTTGCGGCGTAAACTGGACTCTTGCCGCCGTTGCGACTTGAGCTGTTTCAACTGAATCTGAGCCCAATATTGCAAAATCCTTTAAGACAACGCGTAACTTTGGGTCATTTTCGATGAGCTTTGCCACAGAGGCGAGGGCTCGTTTACAATAGCCGCAATTATAATCAAAAAACTCAACGAGCGTGACGTCGCCAGCAGGATTGCCGACGACCGCTTGATTTTGTGAGTTAAAAATCTTGTCGGCGTTTTCATTGACGGCTTTCTGACGTGACAGGGCTTCAGCCGCTTTTTGGCGTTTGTCGAGCTCATCAATTGCTTCTTTAAGCACCTCAGGTTTTGACAAGAGATAGTCATGAATAATTTTTTCAATGTCGGTCTTTTGTCCGGCCGTAAACTCGCTGGCGGCAGAGGCGCGATGCGATTGAAAAACTGAGCTGGCAATAAAAGATAAGCCTGCAAGACTAACAGCAAGCACAGAAGAGCAACGCATTTAAGTCTCCCTTTGGCGCGACCGCGCCAATTTGTCTAAACGATCTTGTGACTGCCAAGTCCAAGGGTGAAATCCGTTAGCCATCCTCTTGGTAGAGGAGCATCAAGGCGCCAAGCATGGCGCCAACGATAGCAGGCGACCATGCAGCTATAGAGGGGCTAATCAAGGCGGCGCTGCCCAGATCTGACAAAACTTTCGTTGCGATATAAAGCACGAAGCCTGCAGCCACGCCATAGGCCAATGTTTGCGTGACGCCGCCCATGCGAGAAAATCGCATTGAAAAGGAGGCGGCGACAAGCACCATCGCCACGAGCAATAGCGGTCGTGCAAGCAATGACTGGAACTGTAGGCGATAGCCAGTTGCATCAAGACCTGCGTCAGCCGTCTCATTGCCAACGGTATTGAGGCTCCAGAAGCCGGTTGACTGTGGTGGCGTGCTGGCGGCTTCAGCTTGTTCGGGCGTCAGGCTTGTCGCCAGCATATAGGAACTGACGGCGCGCGTTTCCTCACCCGGCGCGCTAATGGTGGCGTCTGTTAAGATCCACACGCCAGGCTCCAAGCGCGCACGACTAGCAACGACGCGTTCTGTGAAGCCGCCTGTGGCGGAATATATGTTCACGTTTACTTCAAAAAGTTCTGTGCCTTTATTGGCTGAACCGCTCGCGTGAATGACGGCGAGGCCGTCAACGCCGTGCTGACGCAACCAAACGCCATGATCGATGCGCACGCTGCCAGGCACGCCAAAGAGTTCGAGCTCCATTTGGTCTGCCCGTTGTTTTAAGGAAGCGGCGATTGGATTATAAATCGCAACAGAAATTGAGCCGATAACAAGCGCCGTAATCACGGGGGCGAATAGAAATTGCCAAACTGACATGCCGGCAGCGCGCGCGACAATCAACTCAAGCTTACGCGTTAAATCAACAAAGGCCGCCATTGATCCAAACAAGACGGCGAAAACAAGAATGTTCTCTGCCGCTGCAGGAACCTTCATAAGCGTCAGCATGGCGACAGTTTTAGCTGAGACCTGAGGATTGTCGCTGGCGCGACGCAACATCTCAACAAAGACAACAACAAACATCAGGCAGAAGATGGTAAAAAAGATCGCTAGAATTGTTTTTGCGAAGCGTGCGGCCAAATAGCCAGTGATTGTTCTGCCGATCATGAACATCTCCTGCGGGTCTCAGGATAGGATCCGAGAAGGCGCCTTGGCGCTGGAAATGAAGTCGGAGCGCCCACAAGGGTCATTTGAGGGTTGATCACGGCTATTTCGCGGCGCAATTGACCAACTGTAGCTAGCAAGATATTGCGCCCTCAATACCACTTTGGGACGCGTGATCGCGTCGAACCACTATGTTAGGCAGAATATGACCTTAAACGTAAATTTTCAGACGATCTCTTTTGACGCCGCAACGACCCGTATCCGGGCGGGCGAGGAAGCCGGCAAGCCCCTGACCCTTGTGGCTTTTGTCTCTAAAGACCTTAGTTTGTCAACAAGCGTCAGGCCTCTTTTAGAAAGCGCCTGGGACCAGATCGAACGCGCTGCCGCAGCGACGAAATTCAAAGCTAAAACAGGCTCTGCTCTCGAGATTCTTGCGCCAAAGGGCCTATCTGTGGCCAGACTGTTGCTCATCGGCGTTGCTGCCTCGGCGACGACGGAGGAGGCTGAGTCAAAACCAGCGCCAGCATCGAAATTTGAGGATTATCTCAATCTTGGCGGTCAAATGATCGGCCGGCTTCCTCAGGCGTCTCCACTACTTGTCTTTTTTGATTTTCCTGAGGCCCCGGCAGAGTTAGCCGCCGCAGCAGGCCAGTTTGCCTTGGGATGCTGGCTTCGCGCCTATCGGTTTGATCAATATAAAACCAAAAAAGGGGATGACGGCGAGAGTTCCGAGGCCAAGGATATCGATCTCGTCACGGCTGATCCGGTCGCGTGCCAGAGTGTCATTGAGCAAAATGCGCATCTTGCACAAGCCGTCGTTTTGTCGCGCACGCTTGTCAATGAGCCAGCCAATGTTTTGTCGCCAGAGGAATTCGCGCGTCGCGCCTCTGAACTGATGAAGCTTGGCGTCGAAGTTGAAATCCTTGATGAGCG
>DAIRFH010000045.1:6167-17844 GCA_036795145.1 Methylocystis sp.
GCAGCGCGCAAGGCGAAGGCAAATGTTATCGGCATATTAGGTCTTGTAGAAAATATGCCTGATGGCAAGGCGCAGCGCCCAGGCGATATTGTGAAGTCGCTCTCAGGACAAACAATTGAAATCATCAATACCGATGCTGAGGGACGCCTCGTATTAGCGGATGCGTTAACTTACGTCATTGATAAATACAAACCAAAGGCCGTCGTTGATCTTGCGACGCTAACGGGCGCTATTTTAATTGCGCTCGGTCAGGAATATGGCGGTTTGTTTTCTAACAATGATGATTTATCAGAACGCATCACAAAGGCTGGCCTTGCAACGGGTGAAAAAGTTTGGCGCATGCCAATGGGCTCTGTCTATGATAAAATGATCGACTCCAAATTCGCTGATATGAAAAACACGGGCGGCCGACATGCCGGATCCATTACAGCAGCGCAATTTCTGCAGCGTTATGTTGGTAAAACAGCTTGGGCGCATCTCGATATCGCCGGCACAGCCATGGGCTCGCCGTCGAGCGATATTAATCAAAGCTGGGGTTCAGGCTGGGGGGTTCGACTGCTTGATCAGCTCATTCGCGACAATTATGAAAATTAATTGTCGCGTAGCCAGACTTTGCGGTCACTGAGAGACAATGCATGGTGGAGATTGCATTTTATCACCATAGCACGACCAAAATTGAACAGACTCTGCCCGTGTTGTTAGAACGCACCCTCGCAAGAGGGTGGCGGGCTGTTGTTCAATTTACGCAAATGGATATGCTGCAAAAATATGATGAAGCGCTTTGGGCCTATCGTGCGGAAAGCTTTCTTCCTCATGGCGGCAGTCAGGACAGCGATGTTCAGTCGTTGCCAATTTACCTGACAATCACAGACGATAATCCAAACCAGGCGGATATTCGTTTTTTTCTTCAATGCGCGGAAGTATTTCCCCTGATGGCGGGACACTCGACGCCAAAGACACGTGCGGCGCTGATGTTTGACGGCGCTGACGACACGGAACTCTCATCTGCGCGGGCACAGTGGAAAATGTTAAAAGACGCCGGCTTTGAATTGGTTTATTACCAACAGAGTGAGGGCGGCAAATGGCATGAGAAGTTTCGTGAGCCAAAAAAAAAGGCTTAAATGTAAGACGTCCCGGAGAGAGTTTAAAAAAATAGAACGTCGCAACGTAAAACTTTTGGTTTTCTTAAAGGCTCTAAGCCTGACGATTGATCAACGTCCTTAAAGCTAACGATAAAAAATATTTGTAAATTAGCGCTCTATCTTTTTATTGGATTTTTTTGGCTTTATGCTTGGCTTTATGGCATTTTGATTTGGCGCAAGCGGTCTTAAGTTGAGCCTCGTGGCTCGCAAGAGCGACGAGGCGCGCGAATGATCATCAGATGATCAAGATTAGTAACAGGTGTGGGGCATGGCGAAATTTTGGTCTGTTAAACATCCAGATCAGCAGGCGGAAAATACGCAAGCGTCGCCGGCTGCAGTATCTGCCTCGCCAGCTGGCGCCTTGTCCTCAGGACTTAATCTTGAACGCCAACTCATGCTCTGGGCCTTGGTCCTAGTGGCGATTGGCGCTTTATTTTATTTCCTTAGTCCCGTGCTCACGCCTTTTGTCGCTGGCACAGCGCTTGGATATTTGCTTGATCCAGTTGCTGATCGTCTCCAAAGACTAGGTCTTTCCAGGCTGAGCGCAGCCTTATTGCTGCTTGTATTTTTTATCGCTTTTTTTGTCACAGCAAGCTTGATCCTTTTTCCAATTTTATCGCGGCAATTGGCTGGGCTGATAACGGCTTTCCCAGGGTATTTACAAACTCTACAAGGATTAATCAGTAATTGGCATGAGCATTTTACCAGCGATTACTTCAGCGATTTGCTGGAAAAAATCGGTCTCAGTGGCGCGGCGACAACCTTTGATACGCAGAAATATCTGAATGAGCTGACGGATCAGGCGACAACTGTTATTGGCGATTTCCTGAAAAGTCTGATCTGGCGCGGCTACGCCCTCATTAATGTCTTTTCGCTGATCGTCATTACCCCTGTCGTTGCTTTTTATATGCTGCTTGATTGGGATGAGATGATCTCAATCTTAGATAATCTTATTCCGCCGCGTCATAGAGACGATGTCAGAATGCTTGCGCGAGACATTGATCGCGCTTTAGCAGGGTTTGTGCGCGGTCAATCTCTTGTCTGTTTGTTTCTTGGCGTATGGTACGCCATTGGTCTTTCTGCGATTGGTCTCAATTTTGGTTTTTTGATTGGTGTTATTGCGGGTTGTTTGAGTTTTATTCCCTATGTTGGCTCCATCACGGCTTTTGTTTTTTCAATCGTCATTGCTGTCGTTCAGGGATGGCCGCATATTCATCTTGCCGTCGAGGCGATTGCCTTGGTGACAGTTGGCCTGGTGATGGATGGCTATGTTTTGTCTCCAAGACTTGTTGGCGCATCTGTTGGTCTTCATCCTGTTTGGATCATGTTCGCCTTGCTGGCCTTTGGCGCGCTTTTTGGCTTTACAGGCTTGATGATTGCGGTCCCAACCGCTGCAGCCCTGGGGGCCCTCATGCGCTTTCTCGCCAGTCGTTATCAGGCAAGCGCTCTTTTCCGTGGTCCAACGCAAAGTGATCGGATAGAAGGCTGATGGAGATGAAGGCGTCCTTGCCGGCAGCCAAAGGACAATTAGCGCTTGAGCTGCCCATTACGGCGCGGCTTGGTCGGGAAGATTTTTTACAAGCGCAAGCCAATGAGCGCGCCTTATCAATGATTGATAAATGGCCACAGTGGCCAGATATTATTTTGCAACTCTATGGACCTCCTGGAAGCGGTAAAAGTCATTTACTTTCGATTTGGACGCAATGCGCGCAGGCCTGCGTCTATCAAGGTTCTGCCCTTCCAACAGTTGAAGAACTGGAAAGAACGGCGCCGCTTGCGCTGGGGATTGATAATATTGACCGCGTTCATGATGAAACGGCGTTATTTCATGTTTTAAATTATGCAATTGAGCACCAGTTGTTTTTGCTCATGACGGCGCAGCACGCCCCAAGTCTTTCACATTTCAAATTACCAGATCTGTGCTCACGGCTGCGGCGCGCCCCGGCAGTGGAAATTTGCGCGCCAGACGACAGGCTGGTGCGGGCGGTTCTAGCTAAGCTCTTTCTTGATCGACAATTGATTGTAGAGGCGCCGACATTAGACTATGTTTCGCTTCGGCTTGACCGTTCTTTAGACGCTGTCCGTGGATTTGTCGCGGCGCTCGATCGGGAGGCGATGGCGCAGGGCAGGCCCATAACTCGGGCTCTTGCCGCTGAGGTAATGGCGCGGTGTTATCCCGATTTGTCTGTTACTGACGATTAAGATTGTCTGCAGTTCCATCTGCCCATGGCGCGCGTCCTATGGCATTATGGGCGGTGAAAATGGAAATGCGAAATGGCACAGATGATTGGGGAAGATTTCACGCAATTTGACGCAGATAGTGAGACTGCTGCGATAGAAGTCATGGATCCGGCAGGCGAAATTTTAGCCCGTCCTGATGAGCTCGCCACCTCGCCGAAACGTTTTATTAACCGTGAGCTCTCCTGGCTGGAATTCAATCGACGCGTCTTGGAAGAGGCCTCCAACCGCAATCATCCATTGCTCGAGCAATTACGCTTTCTGTCGATTTCCGCCAATAATCTCGATGAATTCTTTATGGTGCGCGTTGCGGGGCTGCGTGGCCAGATACGCTCAGGCCTGACAACCTTATCTGAAGACGGCTTAACGCCCGCCGAACAGGTCGCCAAAATTGCCGAACGCTCTGCATTGCTCACCAATGAACAATTACGGCGGTGGCGGGAATTGCGTCGTGACCTCGCTGACGCAGGCGTTGTCATTGTTGAGGCGGCGGATCTGTCAAAGAACGATCATGACTGGCTGGAGGAGCATTTTCTTGATCGGGTGTTCCCGGTTGTCACGCCGTTGGCTGTAGATCCCGCCCATCCTTTTCCCTTTATTCCAAATCTTGGTTTCACGCTTGCGCTCGAGCTTGTGCGTCCGGGCGACCGTAAAACATTGCAAGCGCTCGTAAGGTTGCCAGCAAAGGTTGAACGTTTTGTGAGATTGCCTGGTCAACCATCAGGTCCAGAACGGTTCATTCCACTTGAAACGCTCATCGCCTTGAATGCCCAGCGACTCTTTCCAGGCTATCTCTTGCGTGGTCAGGGAATGTTTCGGGTCATCCGCGACAGCGATCTTGAAGTAGAAGAAGAAGCTGAAGATCTGGTTTTGTTATTTGAGACAGCCTTGAAACGGCGACGCCGCGGCTCTGTCATTCGTTTGGAAGTTGCAGCAGATATGCCTGAGACTTTGCGGGCGCTTGTTGCGGATGAGTTAGATGTCGGCGCAAACGAAGTCTTTGAGTTTGACGGCATGCTGGCGCTCAATGATTTGTCAGAACTTGTTGCGCTTGATCGTCCGGATCTGAAATTCAAGCCATATAATCCGCGGTTCCCCGAGAGAGTGCGAGACAATGGCGGCGATTGCTTTCTTGCCATCAAGCAAAAAGATCTAGCAGTTCATCATCCCTATGAGTCTTTTGATGTTGTTGTCCAATTCCTGCAACAGGCAGCCAGAGATCCAAATGTCATCGCGATCAAGCAGACGCTCTATCGCACATCAAACAATAGTCCCATTGTGCGCGCCCTGGTTGAGGCGGCTGAAGCAGGGAAATCCGTTACAGCGCTTGTGGAATTAAAAGCGCGGTTTGATGAAGAGGCAAATATAAGATGGGCGCGTGATTTGGAGCGGGCCGGCGCTCAGGTCGTGTTTGGCTTTATTGAACTTAAAACCCATGCAAAATTATCGCTCGTCGTGCGTCGCGAGGGGCAAGGACTTGTTACTTATTGTCACGTTGGGACAGGCAACTATCATCCTGTAACCGCTAGGGTCTATACGGATATCTCAGTCTTTACAGCCGATCCCGTTATCGGCCGAGATGTCTCGCGTATTTTTAATTACATCACAGGATATGCTGAGCCGGCGGGTCTTGAAAGAATGGCTGTATCGCCAATTTCTCTAAAGAAGAAATTGCTTGAACATATTCAACAAGAAATTGATTTTGTCAGGGCGGGTAAAACTGGCGCGATATGGGCAAAGTGCAATGCGCTCGTTGATCCTGAAATTATTGACGCCTTCTATGCCGCTTCTCAAGCAGGTGTCGCCATTGATCTCGTCGTGCGCGGCATATGTTGTTTGAGGCCTGGGGTGCCTGGCTTATCAGAAAATATCCGGGTTAAATCTATCGTTGGCCGCTTCTTGGAACATGCGCGAGTATATGCCTTTGGCGGTGGGTTTAAACTGCCCCATCCACGTGCGCATGTTTATATTTCTTCGGCCGATCTCATGCCGCGCAATCTTGATCGCAGAGTTGAGTCGCTGCTGCCAATCGTTAATCCAACGGTGCATCAGCAACTACTTGATCAAATCATGGTCGCCAATTTGATTGATAATGAGCAAAGTTATCGAGTGATGCCAGATGGCTCGTCGCAAAGGATTGTGCCCGCTGAGGGCGAAGAATCCTTTAATGCGCATAAGTATTTCATGACCAATCCATCTCTGTCTGGTAGAGGAAAATCACTGAAAGATTGGCGGCCTCGTTCATTGGTGAAGCGTAGTAAGAATGCTTGAGACACTTTTTTCTACGCGTCGGGCTTTAGCGAAAGCAGAGCCTGTGGCTATTGTCGATATCGGGTCAAATTCTGTACGTTTGGTTGTTTATCAATCGCTTTCACGTGCGCCGACGCCGATCTTTAATGAAAAAGTCATGTGCGGTTTAGGTAAAGGCGTTGTGACCTCAGGTCGCTTGCCAGAAGATGGGGTTGATAAAGCTCTTAAAGCGCTTGGTCGCTATCGCGCCTTATGTGAGATGATGGGCGTTATTGATATAGAGGTCGTCGCAACAGCCGCAGCCCGTGACGCAGAAAATGGACCAGCTTTTCTTGCCGCTGCGCAAGAAGCCATCCGTCGCGAGATTAAACTCCTCTCTGGCCGACGCGAAGCGGAGCTATCAGCTTTAGGCGTTCTTTCTGCTGTGCATCGCGCTGATGGCGTTGTTGGAGATCTGGGCGGCGGTTCCCTGGAGCTGATTGATCTGAAAGGGGAGGAGCTTGGGCAGGGTATAACCTTACCATTAGGCGGCCTTGCGTTGATGGACGCCTCACGCCGATCTTTGCGAGATGCGATTAAAATTGCCCGTAAGGAAATCGCTGGCGCGCATCCTTTAGAAAACCTCAAAGGGCGATCTTTTTATGCCGTTGGCGGCACCTGGCGATCGCTTGCAAAGTTGCATATGCGACAGTGTAATTATCCTCTTGGCGTCATGCATAATTATCGCATTCAGACGAATGAGGCTGCAGACTTTGCTGAACTCGTCGAACAAATGGACAGTGATACGATTGGCGATATTGACGTTGTTTCTACGGCGCGTCGTCCATTATTAGCCTATGGCGCGATTGTTCTTGATGAGATTATCCATCGGGCTAAGCCAAAAGATATCATATTGTCAGCAGCAGGCGTTCGTGAAGGCATGCTCTACGATCGCTTGTCGCCGGCAGAGCGCGCGATTGATCCATTAATCGCTGGATCACGAGATCTAGAATCTATTTTTGCGCGCGCGCCAGGCTATGGAGACGAGCTCATAAGTTGGGTTGATGGGTTTATGTCGTCCAGTTCCATTGATGAAACGGAAGAAGAGATCCGCTTGCGTCATGCCGCTTGTCTTTTATCGGATATTGCCTGGCGCTCCCATCCTGAATATCGCGCTCAGCGCGCGCTCAATGTTGTTACTCAGGGACAATTCGTGTCGATCGACCATCCGGGTCGGGCGTTTCTAGCATTAGCAATTGTTTTGCGGCATGAGGGTCCAGATGGAGGAGACGCTGTCGCCTCTATGCGTAGTCTTTTGACGACGCGTCTATTTCTTCGTGCGCGCATCTTGGGCGCCACAATGCGCGTTGGTTATATCCTCTCTGCGTCTATGCCTGGTATTTTATCTCATACCTCTTTGCGGCTACATGAGGGAACGCTGAGATTGTCCCTGCCAAAACAATTTTCAGATCTTTTAAGCGATCGACTGATGAACCGTCTTAAAGCTCTTGGTCGACTGCTTGGGAGTGAGGCGGATATTGATATCAGGACATAGACAGAACAGTTGTTCGTGCCGGTCTTATCAAGTGAAACACTCCAAAATTGATTTTTTTCAAATGAGATGTTTATGGAATGACATTTCTCATAAGACTTTCGCGCATCAGAATTGAGCAAAGGCTGCAACAAGCTCGCGCCAAGAGAGATCGCGGCGTTACAGAATTTCAGATATGACTAACAGCAAGAATTCTTTCTATATTTAAAAAGCTGCTTGCAAGCGTAGGAGCGTAGCAACGAGCGTGTCGACGTCCGCGCATGTGTTGTAGAAGGCAAGTGAGGGCCTTACCGTTGCTTCCAATCCAAATCGTCTCAAAATTGGCTGAGCGCAATGGTGGCCTGCGCGAACGGCAATGCCTTCACGATCTAAGGCTTTGCCAACATCTAGCGGTTGATGGCCCGCAAGCGTGAATGAGAGCACAGAGGCTTTTTCCGCTGCCGTACCGATGAATGTTAAACCAGGAACATGTTTCATTTTTTCTGTGGCATAGACAAGTAGATCATGCTCATAACGCGCAATGACCTCCATCCCTATTGTCTCAACATAGTCAATTGCGGCGCCTAGACCGACAGCGTCAGCAATATTACCTGTGCCGGCTTCAAAACGCTCCGGTGCGCCCTGGTAGATGGTTTTCTCGAATGTGACGTCTGCAATCATATTGCCGCCGCCCTGCCAGGGGGACATGTGTTCTAACACTTCCGCCTTGCCAAAGACGACGCCAATGCCTGTTGGTCCAAACACCTTGTGTCCGGAAAAAACGAAGAAATCACAATCAATTGATTGAACGTCAATTGGCATATGCGAAACAGATTGCGCACCATCAACGATAACGCGCGCTCCATGACGATGCGCCATAGCGGTCATCTCTTTTACAGGCGTGACAGTGCCAAGCGCATTAGAAACCTGCGTTATCGAGACAATTTTTGTTTTTGAACTTAGCAGTTTTTCATATTCTTCAAGAATGATCTGTCCACGGTCATCAACAGGCGCAACGCGCAGACGCGCCCCAACTTCTGCGCAGAGCATCTGCCAAGGAACAATATTGGCATGATGTTCAAGCCAGGTGATGATAATTTCATCGCCCTTTTGAATATTACGTCGTCCCCAGGCTTGAGCGATAAGGTTGATCCCCTCGGTCGTTCCACGCACAAAAATAATATCTTTTGTAGAAGGAGCCTTCAGAAAGCGGCGCACTTTCTCTCGTGCAGCTTCATATGCATCGGTTGCGCGGGCGGCAAGCGCATGGGCGGCGCGATGAATATTAGAGTTTTCATATTCATAGAAATGGGCAAGACGATCAATGACAGACTGCGGTTTTTGCGTGGTTGCCGCATTATCTAGCCAGATAAGCGGTTTGCCATGCACCTGCTGCTGAAGGATCGGAAAGTCCCGTTTAACCCGATAGGGGTCAAACGGCTGGCGCGTTGTTTCTGACAATGACAATAATTGAGGGTCATAGGCCGGGGCAGGGTCTTTAACTTGAGCAGGCGCATGCGCGAGGCTGCTCTCATGGCCTCCCAAATGAGAAACAAAATAGAGCGCGTCACTTGTGGCTGGTCCTGCAGCGCCTGGCGACACAGGCTGTTCAACGCCATCAGGAAAGGTTGGCGGCAATGATGGCGTTGAAAGCGACGCCACGTCAGAAATGCGATGTGGATCAGCCTCAGAAGGTCCAGAGATAGCAAAGTTGTCGGAGCCAACTTCTAAATGCTGAGTTGAGTTTTGTTGATTTAATTTAGAAGCGTCAACTGGCGACGAAACAGTATCGAGGGCTGGAGACGTAACGGGTGAATCATAAGACGTCGTGTGCGGTTGAGATGTTGAGGACGCAAATGACGCGGCTGATGTTTCATTAATGAAATAAAGATTATCATTACGCTGAGGGAGATGTCCGCCCGGCACGGCGGTTGAATTTATATTGGATGAATGGCCATCTAAATAAGTTGGAGACGCAACAGTACTGTCTTGTGTGAGAAAACTTGGAATTGCAGCGTAATCAAGTGTTCCAGGAATATTGGACGGCGCTGCTTGTCCGATAGAAGCGCCGGGTTGAGGAATATCCGCCGCGCCAAGCGGGCGCGTTGTCGATTGCATGCTGCCTGGCGCTGTAGGGGCTGGTATATTTGGTGTTGGGACGACGGAAGGTATTGTCGTTTGAGGCACGTCTGGCGGACCATAAGGCGATCTGGCCGGCGCATGCGGTGCAAGCGTATTCACCACGGATGGCGCTGGGACATCTGGTAATCCAGGCATGGTAGCGGGTAAACCCAATGGCGATGATGTTGGCGTTGATGTCGGCAGTGTAGGCGCAGTTCCAGGCAACGGCGGGCGAAAAAAACTATTCGCCATTTGCGCAAGGATATCAGGATCGAAGGGCGCAGCTGAATGATGATCTATTATTTCAGCAGATGGTGAGCCGCTAACAGGCAAATCCAAATTCGCAGGAGTTGGTTTTACAGTAGACATAGCGTCACCTTTTTTAAGAGATGCTTAGGGTCGGCATTAATACTGCCGACCCCATTATTTTTTAGAGCTTAACTCAGGCGTATTTGTCGTCGTATTTATGAAATTTATTCACGTCGACGTCTTCTAGAACGCCCAGCGCATCATGCGTCAGTATGGCTGAAGAGCAGTAAAGCGAGATCAGATAAGAAGCGATCGCCTTACGATTAATACCCATGAAGCGCACAGATAGGCTCGGAGCGACTTCACCAGGAACGCCGGGCTGGAACAGACCAACGACACCTTGTTTCTTCTCGCCAGTACGCAGAAGCAGAATATTGGTCTTACCCTTGTCGTTAACATATAACTTGTCGCTCGGCACAAGCGGTAACCCACGCCAGGTAAGGAATGAGCTGCCAAATAGCGTTACTGTTGGCGGTGGAACGCCGCGACGTGTGCACTCACGACCAAAGGCAGCAATCGCTTTTGGGTGAGCAAGAAAGAACGCTGGTTCTTTCCAAACTTTGCTAATCAATTCATCAAGATCGTCAGGTTGAGGCGCGCCTGTACGCGTTTTGATCTTCATCGATTTATGAGTATTGGCAAGAAAGCCATACTCAGGATTATTGATCAACTCAGCTTCTTGCTTCTCTTTTACCTTTTCAGTGAGAAGACGAAGTTGCTCTTGAATTTGATCGTAGGGATGATTGTAAAGATCCGAAACGCGCGTTTGAACATCGAGGACAGTTGTCACTGCGTTCATGGAATATTCGCGCGGCGTATCTTCGTAATCAACAAAGGTCTCAGGCAAATCGGCGTCACGGTCGCGCGCGGGCGAACATTGTACGTCGGCATCCGTGAGCGCAGTATCTTCTCTTACCCGGTTTAAACGATAGATACCCGCTTCAACGGGCACCCAAGGCAAAAAAGAAACAAGCCAACGAGGTGTAATGCCCGACCATTGCGGTCGCGTTTTTGTCGCATTGGCAAGCTGGCGTGCAGCCGACTCGCTTAAAGTGCGACGGACTTCTGGTTCAGTCGTCATGGAGCTTTCCTACCTGTTGCATATCGGGAGCCTCTCTGGTGCGCCCGTAAGGACATGCACGGTTTAAGGCGACCGACGATGGCTGGTGAGGCTGATAGCATTAACTCTTCAGCGCACAGCAAATGTGGGATGGCGTAATTACAGAATTACTGTCAATCTCAATAATGATAGAAAAAATTTCTATTTATTTCGGGTAAAGAGAGAAAATAACTTCTGTTTATTAATGCTCATCTAGTTATTTATTCCTCATGGCAAAATAATGAGTTTCGACGTTCATTTCCAGAAAATGGGCCTAAAACCTGAGGATTTCCTTTGTATGAAGGAATATCTCTTATCGATTAATTCACGAAATATACTTGCTTTGAAGATGGATGGATTTTTTTTAATTTATGCAGGCGCATGCCAAAGAGTTAAATTTTCCCCTCGAGGTCACCTATCGCGCCGCGCTTGAAAAAACATTGGAGCTTAGGTGCAACTCTTTGTTTTAGAAAAATTATTTTTGTGTTTGAGTCGCGCGCTATCATTGCACTAAGCTGTGTCTTGTAGGGCAATCGCCTTTTTTCTTGCCTTTTCAGGATTATTAAAAATTTGACCCTCAAGGCTTAAGAATTGAGATGAAGACGCGTAGAAACGATATGAATAACGATCATTATATTCATTGTCTTCTCTTACGACCAATCCGATTGCTTCATCATTAATCTCGATAACATACGCGTTTGACATATGATGAACTCCAAAAATTAGAGAGTTTCTTTTCCCGAGTATTAAAAACGTTCATCCACGTGATGATGAACAAAATTGCGACGGTAATCCCGCAAAGATCGTGCTTCGCTTTTTACAGGCGCCCTTCTTAGAATTGATGCGTCTTGCGTTTTAAAAACGCCTAAGGCGCTAATAAAAAGTGCAAAAGTTGAAAGGATTGCTCCCGAGAGCAGAGGGAGTGCGACAAAAGAAATGTGGTGCAACATATCCATTCTCCTTGGAAGGCGATTGCCATTCGTTTGTGGTTGAGGGGAGCTTGCTTCA
>DAIRFH010000127.1:0-2659 GCA_036795145.1 Methylocystis sp.
GTGAAAAACACCCGAGACTTGCAGATCGCGCCAAATATCATCGGAAATAATTTTATATATATATGTCACTCAGCTGCCTGTGCGCTCTCCGAGGAGCCTGGTTCGCGTTTGGGGAGGCGGGCGATCATTCCGATTAAAGCGCGATCTGAAAGAGCGACCAAGCGCTCGCCGCGGTTCAGCCATTGCACGGCGTCTTCGATTGTCATAGCGTCAGCGAGTTTTGCTTCAGCAATGGCGCGATCCGCAGAGATAACGCCGCGTTGACGCGGTCGGCGGACAGGCAACCAAGCTTCATGCGCCGCGCGCAGTTCAGTGTCTGCATGAATCGCAATCAATCCATTAACGTCATCTTCATCAACGCGTCTGAGCGCTTTTGATAAGGCTTTGCCGCGTTTGGCGATTGGCGGCGTCGTTGTTTCTTCTGGCGTGACTAAAATGCCGGCGCGACGCAGCACAAGACCGAGCCAGCGCTGGCTGGTAAGCCAGGACAAAGGGATTGCAAGAATAAGCCCTGCGATGGTTGGCGACATCCAGGCAACAAGTGAAGGAGAAATTAGGAGGCCCGCAAAAAGCGTCAGTATTCCCAGCAGCACATGCGAGCGATGCCGTTTGATAATGTCAATGAGCGGTACTGAGCCGTCGTCACGGCGTTGCGGATCCCATCCCGTATCAAAACCAAAAATAATATGGACGACATGCCCAGTTTGAATCAGCATCATGATCGGCGCGAGCAGGGCTGATAAGATAATTTCAAATAGCGTCGAGATGAACAGCATAATCATGCCGCCAGAGCCCTTACGTGTTTCGGGTTCATAGATGGCGACCAATAAGCCAAAGAATTTCGGCGCAAGCAGAATACCCATTGTGAGAGCAAACAGCTCGAGGGAGCGCTCTGCGTCGAAGCGAGGAAATGTAGGGAATAATGCAAAGTCGCTCGTGAAATATTCTGGCTTAAGGTAGCTCGCCTGAATAACGATCACGATGCCGACGAGAAGCTGCATCAGCCATAAGGGCGAGGTGAGATAACCAAAAATTCCGGTAAGAAAATGTTGACGCGTCGCCCAGTGTAAACCGTGAGCGAACATGACCCGGGTGTGTTGCAGGTTTCCTTGACACCAGCGTCGATCACGAATGGAGACATCTATCAGTGAGGGCGGGCTTTCCTCGTAGGATCCGCCAAGCGTTGGCAGCATATAGACCGCGTAGCCGGCGCGGCGGATCAGCGCCGCCTCAACGAAGTCATGACTGAGAATATGACCGCCCCAAGGAGGACGTCCGCGCAGATCTGGCAGTCCGCAATGGCGAGCGAAAGCCTCAACGCGGATAATGGCGTTATGTCCCCAATAATTGCCGTCGCGCCCCATCCAGGCTGACAGTCCCATTGCAATCACGGGTCCATAAATGCGGGCGGCGAATTGTTGGACGCGGGCAAACAGCGTGTTGCGATTAATGATGAGCGGCAATGTTTGAATGATGCCGCTATCTGGATCCGCCTCCATCGCGGCTGTAAGTTTGACGATTGTTGGTCCCGTCATCAGGCTGTCAGCGTCAAGCACGACCATGTGTCGATAGCCGCCGCCCCAGCGAGTGACGAAGTCTTCAATATTGCCCGCCTTACGACCGGTGTTTTTTTCTCTTCTGCGGTAGTAAATCCGCGCCTGTGGGCCAAGTCGCCTGCGAATGCCGAGAAACGCCCGTTCCTCGGCGATCCATACGTCTGGATTGGTGGTGTCGGAGAGAAAAAACCAATCAAAGTTTTGCCCAAGGCCAGTTGCCTGCACATCTTCATATATGGTCTGAAGCGCGGCAAACACCCGACTGGGCGCTTCATTATAGATCGGCATAACAACAGCAGTCTTTTCGACTAGAACTGTTGGCAGCATTGGCGGGCGTCGCTTATTGAGCAGAAGAACAAAACCGACCACGGCGCTCATAAAACTAACGGCGATCCAAGAAAAGTTCAGCAGGAACAAGGCCAGGAGCGTCCATTTTAAGGTTGTGACGCCGCCGACATCGATGACCTTATACATTTCAAAACCGCCATAGACGGTCAGCGCCAGACCGCCGCCAAATGTCGCCAGTCGCGCCAGCCATGGGGTGCGCCAGAGTTTGGGAGCCTGCAACTTGTGAGTTTGGCGGTGATCAAACTTAAAGAGATTTTGCGCCGGCATAGAAAGTTGATTTTCAGGCGGCGTTTGCGGCGCAGGCGAAAAATGAAGCGCCGCAGGCGATCCAGCGGCTTCAGCGCCAGGGTCAGAAGTCACAGTGTCCATCGATACAGCCAGGTCTCGCTGATGGGCGTGTCGCCTGACTTCAATACGAGTCGCATTTCACAATAATTGTCTGAAGATGGGTCAATGTCGAAAAGAACACGACAGGTCTTCGTCGAAGGGCTGAGAAATGTGCGTATGTTTGAAGCCGGGCCAGGAGAAGTTGTCAGGGCTGCGCTTAACTGCGTCGTCCTGTGGGGATCAGCGAGAACATCGCCTGAAAAAACGACCAGAAAACGGCGAAGTTTACCGCCGATTGCGCGGCCGGCGCGGGCGTCGATCGCTGTCGCAAGTGCCGGGCTAGCTGGTGGGCTCCAACACCAGAACTGACGATAGGCGAAGCTGGCGGGCAAGCCCGCAACCAGCGGCGTTGCCGGCCGCCAATAGGC
>DAIRFH010000127.1:2669-3291 GCA_036795145.1 Methylocystis sp.
TTTTCAGAGTCCGATGGGATTTCCACCAACTGTAGCGCTCCAGGACCCCAGTCGCCAAGCGGCTCAATCCATAGCGACGGACGACGCTCCCAATGCTGATCGTCGTCTTGGTAATCGGCGATATTGCGCGCACGCGTCAGCGCCCCAAACCCCTTTGGGTTAACGTCGACAAAGGATGAATATTGCAAATTTTCACGATTAGAGAGCGGTCGCCAGAGCCATTCATGAGCGCCAGTGAGGATTTGCAGACCATTTGTGGACGCAACCATAGGGCGCAAATCATCAGGGTGACGCCGATCCAGCGGCGTGAAGAGTGAGACGGCGGCAAAGCCCGCAAGTCCATAATGATCTACATAAGTGCGGGGGAACAGCGTGAGCTCTGTATCAATAATTGTCGCCTCGCCCGGGCGAAGCGTAAATCGATAGGCTCCGGAGACGCTTGGCGCGTCAAGCAGCGCGTGAATAACAAGGCTATTATCGCCTAAGGCTGGTCTTTCAATCCAGAAGGCGCGAAACGTTGGAAACTCTTCACCACGGGGATCAGCCGTCCGGATAGACAGGCCGCGGGCGGTGACGCCAAGGTTTTGTCCATCTGCAGATGGACAAAACCTTGGCGTCACCG